>NZ_QHHV01000176.1:0-82165 GCF_003947245.1 Actinoplanes sp. ATCC 53533
CGGCGAAGCTGAGCGGCTCCACCCCCTCGGTGCGCCGTTCCTCCAGTGCGAGTAGGCCCGCTCCACCGGATCCCGCAGCAGCACGATCATCCGGACCCGGGATCAGCGCGGCGACCCGCTCGGCGGCCAGCGGGTGGTACATGTACAGCGGCGCCGCCTCGCCCACTTTGGCCGGCCCACCGTGCTTGCGGGCCAGCGCGGCCCGCCGGCGCGAGGTCGGGAAATGCGAGCGGTACCAGGCCTCGCCGCGGCTGAAGTTGTCCTCGAAGTAGTGCGAGGTCTTGGTGTTCCAGGCCGGGAAGAGGCGCGGCACGAGCGGATGCCGGATCAGGTACCGCCAGAGCGAGGTGGTGCCGCCGCGCTTGGTGCCGAGGATCAGGAAGTCGGGCAGGGGCCGCCGGCCGCTCGTCCGCTCGCCGTAGCCGACCAGCAGGTCACGGAGTTGTTCGCGGGCCAGGCGGGGGGCCAGGTCCTTGAGGCGATCCTTCACGATGACCTCCCGGTCAGCACGGTGCCACGCACCCGGGCGAGCGCCACCCGGACCCGCCGGTCGGCGAGCGAGCCCAGCGAGCCGGCCAGCAGCAGGCCGAGCGCGATCGCCAGCCCCGCCGGCCCGCGCCCGGCTACCACGATGCCGAGCAGCGCAGCGAGCCCCGTCGCCGTGCCAGCCGCAGCGGCCACGCGCCACAGCGCGGCCGACAGCAGTGGCTCGCCGAGGGCCCGCCGGGCGAGCACCGCCGCGAGGACGTTCTCGCCGACGATGCCGAGCGACCAGGCGACCGCCGCGCCCAGTGCGCCGTACCCGGGGATCAGCAGCACGGCCGCGACCAGGTTGAGCGCCAGCCCGGCCGCCGTCGCCCGCAGATGGGCGCGGCTGTTGCCGCTCATCAGCAGCACGGTCTGGACCAGCCCGACGCCCACGTTGACGAGCATGGCCAGCGCCAGCACGGCCAGCGGCGCGGCCGCGCCGCGCAGCCCAGGCCCGAAAACCGCCAGGAACGCGGGCGCGTACACCGCCAACAGCAGGTAGGCGGGCCAGGACAGCAGCACGATGCCCAGGGTCGTGCGCCGGTACACCTGGGCGGCTTCGGCCCGGGACCCCGCGCCGAGCAGCCGGGACAGCTGCGGGGCGACGGCCACCCGCAAGCCCTGCATGACCAGCAGGCCGGCCAGGGCGTACCGGCCGGCGGCGGCGAACACGCCGGCCTCGGCCTGGGTCGCCAGTGCCCCGGTCAGCAGCACGCCGACCCACATGCTGCTGGCGTCGATCGCCGCCGAGGCGGCCCGCGGCAGCGCGAACGACCAGACTGTGCGCCAGTCGCCCGGCGCGGGCCTCGAGAGCGGCTGCGCGACCAGCACCAGGGCGAGCACCGCGGCGGCGGAGAGGGGCAGCAGCCAGCCCGCGAAGCCGAGCAGCACACCGCCGCCGGCGGCGACCGCGCCGATCACCGCCAGTGGCCGGGCGGCGGGCACGAAAACGAACTGCACCAGGACGTACGCGCCGACCGGCCGGCTCGCCCGCACGGCGGCGAGCAGCACGGTCGACACCACGACCACCGGTACGCCCACGAACGCGAGCCGGACCAGCCCGGTCGAGGACTCCCCGTCGAGCAACGCCCGGGCGATCGGCCCGGACCAGGCGACGCCGCCCAGGCAGACGGCCGACGACAACGCGACGGTCGGCAGCAGGGCGACCGGCACCAGCCGGCCACCCGAACCCGGCTGCCGCGGCAGCGCCCACACCAGCGCGGTGTCCGCCCCGGCACAGCAGATCGCCCCGGCGATCGTGACCAGAGCGATGACGCTGAACAGCGCGCCCGACTCGGCCGGGGTGAAGGCACGCAGGATGACCGTGGTGAGCACGAAACCGAACACGCCGTTGGCCGCCGCGCCCAGCAGCGCGGCGGTGCCGGCGCGGGTGCTGCGCCGCGGCTCGGTGACGGTCACCGCCACGCCACCCGCGCGATCCGGTTGACCGGGCCGTCGACCGCCGCCAGGCCCAACCCGACCGCGAAGAACAACACCGACATGTTCGGGTCGATGAACGCGTAGAACGGCGTCACCGCGACCGCGATGATCGGCAGCGAGCTCAGCAACAACCCGGTCGGCGTCACGGCCGCCGCCATCCGCCACGCGACCACCGCGAGCAGCAGGTAGAGGCAGAGCACCGCGGGTATGCCGTGGCTGTAGAGAACCTGCCAGGTCATGCCCTGGGTGCCCAGCGGCTCGGCGGCGTGCGTGGTGTCGACCGAGCCCGGCTGCCCGAAGCCGAGCAGCGGCGAGCGCAGCACCGCGGCCCAGGTCTGCCGGTACAGGTCGAAGCGGTCCGCGGTGGTGTCCGTCGTGGACGTGCGGTGGGTGATCAGGTCGACGACCGGGATGAACAGGGTGGCCAGCCAGCCGATCAGCAGGATCAGGGCGACCGGCAGCAGCAGCCGCACGCGGCCGCGCAGCATCTCCCGGCCGAGCAGGTAGAGCGCGCCGGCGCCGAGCCCGATGAACATGCCGCGGTTGAGCGTGAGAAACGCCGGCACTATCGACAGCGGCAGCGAGACGAGCAGCGCGATCCGCATCGGCCCGCTCCGCAGCGAGGTCAGGCAGGCGAGGACGAAGGGCACGAGGAACGCGTACGCGGTGCCCCAGTTGTTGGTGTACGGATACGGCGCGGCCGGCCGGTAGATCGGGTTGGCGCTGACCGGGTTGAACTCGGTCGCGTCGATCCGGGCGACGTCGGTGAGGAACCGCTCGTTCGCCATCCCGTCCGGCAGCGCCAGCAGGAACGGGCTGGGCAGGCTCAGCTTCGGCGCCAGCACCCCGAGCCAGCCCAGCATGACCATCGACAACCAGTAGAGGCAGAGCGGGTTGGCGATCCGCCCCCACGGCACCTGGTCGCGGGCCAGGTTGTAGACGTAGAGGCAGACCAGGAACGCGGTGCACAGATATCCGAACCGCAGGCCGAAGACGGAGACCTGGGTGACCTTCGCCAGCCGCACAGCGCTGATCAGCACGATGCCGAGCAGGATCAGCCAGGGTACGCCGCCCGCCGGGACCCGGACCTTGCCACGCGCGGTGAGCAGCACGAACAGCAGCAGACCGAAGAACGGCCAGGCGAAGTACCAGATGCCGAGCGACCACCAGACCGGCATCAGGCCGAACATGGCGGTCAACGGCCAGAGCGGCAGCCCGGTCTTCGCGGCGGGGAAGGCCTTGAGGTCCAGGACACCGGGGCCGACGGGCGCGACCGCTTTGGCCCGGCTCGGCGCGCTGGCCCGCGCGGACCAGCGCGCCCGCCGGCCACGCACGACCGTCTCAGACACCCCGCCCCCGCTTCTGCGCCATCCGCAGCACCCGCTCGCCGGTCACCAGACCGAGGATGACCAGCACCGTGACCGGCACCCGTACCTCGGCCGGGTTGAGCCGCAGCACCGCCGCCAGCTCGCGGACCGCCTCGGTGCGGCGCCCGCCGGAGGCCAGCGCGAAGGCGATCTGGCCGCGGATCCGGGCCAGCCCGGCGCGGCTGCTCGCCAGCGCGGGATGCTTGCGGATCAGATACCGCTGGGCCTCGACGACGGTCGTCCAGCGGCCGAAGTAGAACGAGCCGCCGTGCCAGTCCACGATGACCAGCGCCTGCGGGCAGACGGCGATCGGGGCCTGCGCGGCCACCCGCAGCAGCCAGTCGTAGTCCTCGCTGTAACCGCCGGGAATCTCCTCGTCGACCTCGCCCGCCGCGGACCAGGTCGACCGGCGGATCAGGATCGTGCTGGAGTGCACTTCCATGATCCGGTCACGGAGCAACTCGTCGAAGGTGACCCAGGACCGGTCCAGCACCCGTTCCGCGTCGATGCCGGGACCCCGCAGCCGCAGCCCGCAGCTGACCGCGCCGACCGCCGGATCGGCGAGCCGGGCGACCTGGCGGCTGAGCTTGGCCGGCAGCCAGACGTCATCGTCATCGCAGAAGGCGAGCAGTTCGCCGGTGGCCGCGTCCACGCCGCTGTTGCGGCCACCGGGCAGCCCCGGTCGCCGGGCATTCGCGATCACCTTGAGCGTACGGTTCGGCCCGGTCGGCAGGTCCAGCTCGCGCACCGGGACGTGGTCGTAGACGACGAGGCACTCGATCGTGCCGGGATAGTTCTGGCCGAGGATGCCGGCGACCGTCCGCTCCAGCAGGCCGGGCCGGTCGAGGGTCGCGACGATCACGCTGACCGGCGGGTAGACGCCGACCGCCTCGGCCGCGCCCGGGCCGCTCGACCTGGTGACCGTCCCCGAGGTCGCGGGCGGCGGGCACGCCGGAAGGTCAGCCATTGCGGCCTCCGGTCAGCACGAAGCCGACGGTTTGCGCGCCCGCCGACCGCAGCCGGTCGACCAGCCGGACCAGCTCCGCGCTGCGGGTGCGGTCGCGGGCCACCACCAGGATGGCCCCGCCCGACTGCGCGAGGCGAACGCCGGTCTCGTCGGCGTCCGAGGGCGGCGCGTCCACCACGACCACTCCCCGCGCGGGCTGTTCGCCCAGGCCGCAGAGCCGCACCACGCCGCTGCCGATCAGCACGGAGACCGGGCGGCGCTCCAGGCCGTACTCGTCCACGGTGACCGGCGACCCGGGCGCGGGGGCCGGCCGTAGGGCCGCCATCACCATCGTGGTGTCGAGGTCGGTGCCCGGGCCGAGGCCGGTGCCGCCGGCCCGGGTCACGCCGGCGGCTGGGCCGGCGACGGGCGAGCCCGGGCTGCCGCCGAGCCGGTGGGCGGCCGTGGAGCCGTTCAGCCGGTGGTCGGTGGGCACGCCGGATTCGGCGAGGGGCACCGCGCGGGGCCGGGGCGGCGTGCGGTGCTGGGCCGCGTACACGATGTCCTTCAACTCCCCGGCGGTGCCGGCGCCCGCGGCCAGCCAGACGTCGTGGCCGGCCGCGGCCAGCGCGACGGCCAGGTTGCCGGTCACCGTCGCCCGGCCCTCGTCGTCGCGGCCCGAGAGCACGACCAGGGGCTGGTCGGGGTGCCGGTCGATCCACTTGAGCGCGGCCAGCGACACGTACCGGGCGTCGGCGGCGACCGCGGCCTCGTTGCCCCGCTTGCCCGGGGAGCGCACCACGCCGAGCGGGCTCACGCCGATCAGGTCGGCCGCCTGGTCGATCGCGCGGATCCGGCGGTCCAGCGCCTCCCGGGCGTGCGCGGCGATCATCCCGAGCAGCATGCCGCCGAGCAGCGCGCCGATCAGGTAGAGCACCGCGGCGTCCCGGCTGGACGGCACGGGCGCGCGGGCCGCGGCGGTGATCGAACCCGGACTCAGATCGGCGGAGGCCACCTTCGCGCGGGCGTTCTCCAGCTGGGCGATCTGGTCGTTCAGCGCGCTGACCTGGTCGAGGATCGCCTGCGTGCGCGGCGAGGTCGGGTTCGCGCCGAAGCCGTTCTCCGGCAGGTCCTTCTGGGCGGCCTTACGCTGGTCGGTGACTTGCTTGATGGTGCTGTCGTAGGAGCGCAGCAGGGCGGCCCGCTGTTGTTTGTAGATGCCCTGGCGCACCTGCAGATAGGTCTGGGCGGCCGCGTTCGCGCCGGTGATGGAGGCGTCCTCGGCGTCGTCGGCGTAGCCGAAACGCAACACCTGGCCGCCGGTCGGCACCTCGACGGTGAGCGCGTCGCGCACCTCGTCGGCGCTGCGGACCAGCGTACGGGCGGTCGCATCGATGACGTCGTTGCCCTGCGCGATGCCGTTCTCGGCGGTCATGTTGATGGCCCGGTCGGCACCGCTGTTCGGCAGCGTGAACGGGTCGGTCACCACGGGCCGCAGCACGACGACGGCGACGGCCCGGTAGGTGGCCGGGAAGAAGACCAGATAGGCGCTGACCGCGAGCAGGACGACCTCGGCGACGGACAGCACGGTCCGCCACCGGCGCAGGGGAATCCGGACGACGTCGGCGAAGCCGACGACGCGCTGGCGGCTACCCGCACGGGAATCGGTCACATCCATTGGCGTTTCTCCCCTTGCTTCGGCCGGGCGCCGCTGTGCCAACGGTGGCCGGCCGGCTGGTGCGTGCGGTTGAGCGGTCCGCCGGAGGCCCGGCCTCCGGCGGCTCTGGATTCGGTCACGACGGACTCAGCCGAAACGGCGTGACCACGGGGCTGGCCCGGACGGTCCAGGCGGCGGCCTCGTCCAGGTCGGCAAGCGTGATCTCGGCCGCCTCGCGGGCGACGACCAGGTCTCGGCGGCTCAGTTCGCGGGCCATCTCGACCTGGTGGTCGTCGACGTGCTCGCCGTGCGCGCGGCGCCGCGGGACGACGAGCGCCCGGCGGCCGGCCTGCATCGCCGCCAGCGCCGAGCCGACGCCGGCATGGGCGATCACCACGTCGGCCTCCCGCATCGCCTGGTGCAACTCGGCGCTCGGCACCTGGTGGCGGGCGCCGGCCGGCATCTTGCCGATCACCGTGGCGCCGACCTGCCAGAGCACGTCGACCGCCGGGGGCAGGATCTCGACGAGCCGGGTGAGCAGCCGCGGGAACTGAAAACGGTCCTGCGTTCCCAGGGTCACCACCACCTTGCGTACGGGCCGCGGCTCGGCGATCGGCTCGGCGCCGAACGCGTCGAAGATCGACCCGCCGTACCGCCAGGTGTCGTCGGCCCAGGACGGATGCTGCGTGTAGAGACGGGCCCGTGGCATCCGGGCCGCCAGCCGGCCGGTCAGCGACGGGCCGCGGGTGCGGGTCGCGCTTTCGATGTAGGTGCACTCCAGGCCGGCCGCGGTCGCGGGCAGGAAGAACGACATGGCCACGCCGGCCCCGGTACTGATCACCCGGTCGTACTGGCGCCGGCCGAACATCCGGCGCGCGACCAGCAGGTCCTTGACCGCGCCGACGAGGTCCCGGCTGGTGGCCGGCGGCACGAACACGACGTCCTCGCCGGCCAGCAACGACCGGCTCTGCGGGCTGTCGAAGGTGACCCAGCGGCGGTCGCCGACGCCGAGCCGCGGCGCCAGGTCGTGCAACTCGGCGAGGTGCCCGCCGCTGGACGCGACCAGCAGGGCCGTCACAGCGCGGGTTCCAGCACGCGCTGAGCTTCTCCGCGTGCCCCTACCGCGCTGTTCACCAGCACCCCGACGGCCAGCGCGTACCCGAGGAACAGGGCAGGGCCGAACAACAGGCCGCCGATCACGTCCGTCAGCCAGTGCTTCTGGACGTAGATCCGGGAGTAGCCCTCGTAGGTCGCCAGTACCAGCACGACCGTGCCGAGCGCCACCTGCCACCCGCGGCCGAGCTGCCAGGTGTGCACCGCGAACAGCGCGAGCGCGCCGATCGTCATGACGATCCGGGCGACCCCGCCGGACGGATAGCTGCCCAGGCCGGTCGGCGGGTGGCCGCGGTCGACCATGGTCGTGAGGATGGCCTGGACATACTGCTCCAGAACGAAGGCACCCGGGATCGCCAGCAACGGGATCCAGCACCGCCGGCGCCAGAGCACCGCGAAGATCAGCGCGCCGGCGACCGTTATCACTTTCAGCGGTCCCCGGTCGCCGAGCGCGGTGTAGACCCAGTTGAACGACTCGAAGCCGGCGCTGCGGCGGCTCATCACCCAGGTCAGCACCGGGCGGTCCACAGTGTCTTCCAGCCAGTGCGCGATCTCGCCCAGCGGCCAGAACACGGCGACCACCGCCGCCGAGCACGCGAGCAGCACCGCGACCGCGGTCACCGGGCGGCCGAGCGCGCCGATCAGGCCGTCAACGGCCGTGCCCGTCCGGGCCGCTACCCGGCCGTACGCCAGCCGCCGCGCCGGGCCGTACGCCAGGACGGGCCCCGCGACCGCCGGCACGACCACCGCGAGTACGGCGACGAAGTAGAGCAGTACCATCCAACGTTCCCCATCCTCGACGTCCCCGTTCCCGAACAACCCGTGATCGCTCAGTACGCTCCGCCGGCCGGCTCGTGCTGCGCGCGCGTCGCCTCGACGCGCCGCACGGCGTCGAGGTGCACGGTGTGAAACCTGATGATCCGGAACAGCTCGCCGCCGCGACCGGCCCCGGGCGGGCCGTCAAGGTCGGGGCCGGAGAGCCCCAGGACCGTGCCGGCGCACGCCGCGCCGGCCGAGCCGGTCAACGGCGCCGTTGACCGGAGCCGCCGGCGTCCCCGCCGCACCGGGGATCCGGTCGGCGGGCGGAACCGTGCGCCGACCGCAGCCCGCGCTCGTATTCACCGGCCCGAGCGAAGTGCGTCCGGCGCTCGCCGGCGTGCGTCAGGGCAGGCACGGCGGCGGTGTCCCGGGCGGCTCGCCGGTGACCGTTCGGCCGCGTTTCTGGCCGCGGCTGTCGCCTTCGTGCCGCGTATCAGCGACACGCTGTGTGCCGATTGGTATTCGGCCCTGTGAAACCCCACGCCCACCCGGCATTTATCGGCATGACAACGGGGCGCACCGCTCCCCCGGCCGGCGCGCTCGTCGTCATCAATTGGCAACAAAACCCGCGGATGCCGACAAACAACACCCCTTGCTTAATTTCAGCTTAAGTCAGATCCACAGGGGACAAGCTAGCAGCGGCACGGCTCGCAACGGAAGACATCAACAGTGAGAAATTTCATGGCGTTTCCGGACATTGGCGAGGGCCGACACCGGCACGCGGACCCACGACGCGCGACGCGGAAAGCCAGCCTCGCGCGAGGACGGTGCCGAGCCCGGTTCGGCGGCCCGTTCCACCAGGGCGTGCGGGCCGTAGCGGTGCGGGTGACCACCCGTAGGGGATCGACCAGGGCGCCCGGACATTGACCCACGTCACTCAGAGTGCCAGCCTCGACAGGTGTCCGTAGTGACCGAACTCGGGGAGATTCACGATGCCAACCCGTCGATCCATGCTCGCCGGTTCCGCCGCCGCGACGCTCGTCGCGACCGTCGGTGCCCCGTCCCGCGCGCAAGCCGCTGCCGCCGTACCCGATGACCTGGACCGCACCGCGCTGCAGGCGGCGCTGGACCAGATCGTCGCCACCGGGGCCACCGCCGCGCTGGCCCGGGTGGACAGCCCGTCAGGCAGCTGGCGTGGCGCCAGCGGGGTGGCCCGGCTGGGGCGCCCGACTCCGGCGCCGGCCAACGGCCGGTTCCGGGCCGGCAGCATCACGAAGACCTTTGTCGCGACCGTGGTGCTCCAACTGGCCGGGGAGGGGCGGCTGCGCCTGGAGGACACGCTGGAGCGCTGGCTGCCTGGCGCGATCCCCAACGGCGCGCGGATCACCATCCGGCACCTCCTGCAGCACACCAGCGGGGTGTTCAACTACACCGATGTCCTGTTCGAGACCATCGAGGACGTCCTGGCGGCGCGATACCGCACGTTCCGGCCGGCGGAACTGGTCGCCCTCGCGGCCGCCCGGCCGCCGGTGTTCGAGCCCGGCACGTCCTGGGCGTACTCCAACACCAACTACATCCTGCTGGGCATGATCGTGCGGCGGGTCACCGGACGCCCGTACGCCGCCGAGGTCGCCAAGCGCATCCTGCGCCCGCTCCGCCTGCACGGCACCGAACTGCCGGGCACGGACATCGCGATCCACGGCCCGCACGCGCACGGATACGAGCCGATCGAGCGGAACGGCGAGGTCGTAGCGGTGGACTTCACCGAGATCAACCCGTCGATGGCGCACTCCGCGGGGGAGCTCATCGCCACCACCGCGGATCTCAACCGCTTCTACCGCTGCCTGCTGAGCGGACGGCTGCTGCGCCGGGCGCAGCTCGCCGAGATGCTCGGCAACCCCACCGGCGAGCTGAACTACGGCCTGGGCATCTACCAGGAGCAGCTGCCGGGCGGCCCGACCCTGTGGGGGCACACCGGCGGCATCTTCGGATACCTGAGCTACTCGTTCTCCACGCCCGACGCCGCCACCCAGCTCACCGTCTCGGTCAACCCGTGGCTCGGCGACTTCGGGCCGGCCCTGCTGAGCCTGGCGCTGACCGCGTTCGGGGTGACCGCGCCGGCCGGCACGGCCCGGACGGCGACGAAGGCGTTCCCGGCGCTGGGCATCCGCTTCCCGGCATCCTGACATCGGCGGAATCGCCGGACGGTCCGCTCGGGCCAGGCATCCTGGACCGAGAGGGCCGCGGGTGAGCGACCATGTCGACGAGATGAGGGCCCGGCGATGGCACGCGCGACAGTGATCGGCGCAGGCGTGGGCGGACTGGCCGCGGGCCTGGCGCTGCAGCGCCGCGGTTGGCAGGTCGAGATCATCGAACGCGCGGCGGCGTGTGAGAACGTCGGAGCCGGCCTGGCGATCGCGCCGAACGCCCTGAAGGTGCTCGATCTCCTCGGCGTCGGCCACCGCCTGCGAGAACTCGCCGCGCTGGAGGGCTCGGCCGGCGTCCAGCGCCGGAACGGCCGGTGGATCATCCGGGCCGACACCGCCGTCGCCGAGGCACGCTACGGCCATCCGACGATCGCGGTGCACCGGGCGGCGCTGGTCACCCTGCTGGCCGAGGCGCTCGAGCCGGGCACGCTCCGCCTCGGCCTTACGGCCTCGGACGTCGACGCGCCGGACGGGCGGGTGGTCACGGCGGACGGCGACCGCACGGCCGAGTTGGTGGTCGCGGCCGACGGACTGCATTCACCGGTACGCCGGAAGCTGTTCCCCGACCATCCGGGGCCGGTCTACACGGGGGTGACGAGCTGGCGGTTCGTGGTGCCGTGCCCGCCCCGCGCCCCGGCGCCGTCGGAGACCTGGGGCAACGGCCAGGTGTTCGGCGTGGCGCGGCTCGGCGACGGCCGGATCTACTGCTATGCCACGGCTCCGGCACCCGCCGGGCAGACCGCACCGGACGAGCAGGCTGACCTGGCCCGGCGGTTCGGCGGCTGGCACGATCCGATCCCCCAGCTGGTCGCGGCCGCCGGGGACGTGCTCCGCACCGACATCCGCTGCTTGGACCGGCCGCTGCCCCGGTTCCACGAGGGCAGAGTGGCGCTGCTCGGCGACGCGGCGCACGCGATGACGCCGAACCTGGGGCAGGGCGCGTGCCAGGCGATCGAGGACGCCCTGGTGCTGGCCGCCCGGGCGGGCTCGCCGGACGGGCTCGCCCGCTACTCCGCCGAGCGGCTGCCGCGCACGACCGCGATCGCGGCGGCGTCCCGGCGGGTCGCCCGGCTCGCCAATCTGGCCCACCCGGCGGTCGCCGGGCTCCGCGACACGGCCATGGCGGTGGCCCAGAAACTGGGACCGAACATGCTCCTGCGCCAGACGGATCCGATCTTCAACTGGCGGCCACCGTCCTGATCCGGTGGGTGACGGCGGAGCCCGGCGCCGCCATGGCCTTCTCGGCACCGTGGGACGGCGGCGTGCCCGACACGTGAGCCCGCGGCCATCGTGGTTGCCACGAGCACACCCCCCTATGCAGAATAAGCTAATGGGTGTTCGAAGGATGACCGTTCCCCGGCTGCTGATGCTGCGCGCGCTGCTCGATGATCCGGCCCGGGAACGGTACGGGCTCGACCTCGCGCTGCAGGCCGGTGTCGAGCCCGGCAGCGTCTACCCGATTCTGGTCGCCTTCGAGAACGCCGGCTGGCTGGAGAGCCGCCTCGAGGACATCGACGTGTCGGCGGCGGGCCGGCCGCGGCGGCGCTACTACCGGCTGACCGCCGACGGCATCGAGGCCGGCCGGGCCGCGCTCGCCCGCAAGCGCCCTTCCCGGGCCGCGGGCGGCGAGCTCGCGTGGTGACGTCCCTGGTCGCCGGGGCCCTCGCCCGGCTGCTTCCGGCCGGCTTCCGCGACCGCCAGCGCGCGGAATGGCTCGGCGATCTCGCCCAGCTCGACGGCCGGTCCCGGGCGCGTTACCTGCTGACGGCCTTCCTGACGTTGCCGTCGCTCTACCTGGTCGCGAGATCGGCTCCGGGTACGCACGGCGGATGGGCCGTCGCCCTGCCCCGGCGCGTCCGGGGATATCCGCTGATCGCCGCGTTCACGCTCGTCACGGCGCTGTTCGGCGCCGCCGTGGCGGGCCGGCTCGCCTGGGACCCGCCACCGCCGTTGCTGTCGGCGGCCGGGTCGCAGGCGCTGCAGGAGACGGTCTTCCCCGGCCTCGTGGTCACCGGCAGCCCCGACGCACCGGCGTTCGAGCAGGACGCCGACGGCGACTGGCGATCCGGCGGCGCACTGTTCACGGTGTCGTCGATGCCCGTCGACCGGGAGCTGAGGGCGGACACCGTCGCCGCCCGCGACCGGCTCGCCGAGGCCGGCTGGACCATCGACGAAGACGTACACTCCGTCCTCGTCCCCGGTGGCGTCGACAGCCGACCGACCGACGCCGCGTGGGGCTTCACCGCGCACACCGGCGGCCTGCTGCTGGAGTTCGGGGCGTCGCGCTACAGCGACCGCACGAGCGGCCGGTACGACGTGCGGCACACGACGTACCCGCATGCGCCGACGATGCTGCTCCTGGCCGCGGGAATGGTGGCCGGTGCGGCCGGGTGGCTCGCCGCGTGTTCGCTGTACCGGCGGGTCGGCGCACGCCGGGGCCGCGCCGCGGTGCGGGTGTCGGCGCCGACCGTCGTGCTGTTCGCCCTGGTGCCGGCGGCCTTCCTGCTGGTGGCACGGGAGCTCGCGGCCCCGCTGGCCGAGGAGGTCTGGCCCCCGGCGTGGTATTCGCTCTTCGTGCTGGGCGGCGAACGCCCGTACGTCTACGCGGCCCTGACCACGATCTTCGCGGTCTGGGTGGCGTTGCTGCCGACCATCCACGCGCCGGTCAAGCCACCCCACTGGGAGTACGCGGACTAGCCGCGCGGGCGTCGGCGGTCGGCTCAGCGACGGTCGTCCTCGGTGGGACGGCGCCCGGCGAGCAGCGGCCGGGCCGGATCCCAACGGGTGCCGTCGCGGGCGTCCCGACGCCGGCGGGCGATCGCCGACAGCGCCTCGAGCACGACGCGGTTGGCCAGGGCCGCGGTGATGTCGGCGTGGTCGTAGGGCGGGCTGACCTCGACCACGTCCATCCCGACGACCGGCAGCTCCAGGCAGATCCGGCGCACGGAGTCGAGCAGCTGGCGGGCGGTGAGCCCGCCCGGCTCGGGAGTGCCGGTGCCCGGGGCATGGCCGGGGTCACAGACGTCGATGTCGACGGAGAGGAACACCCCGTCGCAGTCGTCGGTGGCGATGCCGAACGCCTCGGTCAGGCACGCCTCGAGGCCACGGTGACCGAGCTCGGTCATCTCGTAGCAGCGCATCCGCTGGCCGGCCATCCAGTCGAGGGTCTCCGGCGGCGGCCAGTATCCACGCAGGCCGATCTGCAGGAAGCGGTCGCCGCGCACGGCCCCGGACTCGATGAGCCGGCGCATGGGCTGCCCGTGGCCCCACAGCGAACCGAACTCGATGTCGCCGGTGTCGGCGTGGGCGTCGAAGTGCAGCACCGACACCCGGCCGTGGCCCAGCACGTTGGCGACCCCCTTGGCATCGGGATACGCGATCGAGTGGTCGCCGCCGAGCACCACCGGCACGGCCCCGGCCCGGGCGACCGCCTCCACCGCCGCCTCCAGCGCGGGCAGCGCCGTCTCGATGTCACCGGAATACATCTCGACGTCACCGGCGTCGACCACGCGGAGGTCACGCAGACCATCGGTGCGCAGCGCCAGGCTCGGCCGGGAACCGTCGTGCGGCAGATAGTCGGTCATCCGGATGGCCTGCGGACCGAACCGGGTGCCGGGCCGATGCGACGTACCGCCGTCGAACGGCGCACCGACGATGACAGCATCGGCACCGGCGAACGACGGCGGGTCGCCGAGATCGCACCGACCGACCCCGAGGAACGTGACGTCGGGCCCGTACTGGGCGCCATAGCGAGCCATGCTCTCAAACTACCGGCGACGACGGCCGGCGCGATCGGCGTTCGGACCAGGTGCCCGGCCACCGGTGGCCGCGCAGGCGGGCCGCCGGTCGCGGCGAGGGGGCGTCGCGGCGACCGGCGGTTGCCCGGTGGTGCCTACGGGGCGCCGCTGGGCTGCCCGTTGACGCCGCCGCGTTCGGGCGGGGTGAGGGTGTTCGTCTCGGTGAAGTCGCGCGGCGTGAGGTCGAAGCCCTGCCAGTGCACGGGCATCGGGCTCTGGTCCTCGTCGCGGGGCACGTGGTGGAAGCCGACCCGGACCCACATGACCGGGTCGGTCAGCGTTTCGGAGTTCCGGACGTAGTCGAGGATCGTCTTGCTGGTGCGGCACTGCGGGTCGGCGTTGCCGGTGGCGAAGCGCTCGCAGGGCCGCTGCTGGGTGAAGGTGACGTCCGGGGTGGTCTCCGGGTGCGCCTCGTACGGGTCGTTGGCGCCGGTCTCCAGCTGGTAGGAGCGCGGGTGACCGTCCTTGTTCTTGCTGGTCGGGCTCACCACCCGCCACCACCGGCGGTTGGCCTTGGTGAAGGTGCCCTCCTTGCCGACGGCCGTCCTGGTGGTCTTGAGGATCGCCGATCCGGCACCGTTACCGGCCCGCTTGGTGTCGTACTGTTCGATCTTCTCCTTGCCCGCGCCGGCGATGTTGAAGTCGACCCGCCAGAACGCGCTGTGGTAGTGGTTCGAGGCATAGGCGCGAGCGCCCTTGCCGATCGGCCAGCCCTTGTCCGAGGTGGTGTAGTCGCCGGGCGACAGGTCACCGGTCGCGCCGAGCCGCGCGGTGATGCGGCCGTTGTCGCCGAAGCGGTATTCGGTGATGTATTCGTACCAGCCGACCTTGCTGATCGCCTTCAGGACCAGGTCGTGGCCCTGCTTGGCGAGCGGCGGCCGGTCCTGGTCGGGGTTCTCCAGCCGATAGGCGAGTCCGGAAGGCTCGGCGGAGACGCACAGCGCGGCGCGGCGTGCCGGTTCGGGGGCGTTGTCGGAGCCGACCCGGGCCGAGCCGCCCTTGCAGTCGTCCCCGCCCAGGGTCTGCAGGTATTCACCGCCGAACCCGTAGTCGGTGATGTCGTTGTACTCGGTCTCGCCGTTGTCGTAGGGCACGTTCAGCTGGGCCACGGTGATCGAGCCGAGCACCTGCACCGGCTGCGGGTAGCGGGGCGAGGAGACGAAGACCTTCTCCAGTATCAGGCCGTGCAACCGGTGGATCCGCCAGCACATCTGCCAGGTGGTGCCGCTGGGCAGGGTCTCCTTGACCAGCGAGTCGGCGTTGCACGGCGCGGCCGGTGCGGGCGGGGCGGGCGGCACGGACGGGGCGGCCTGCGCCGCCGGGGCGGCGACGGCGAGGGCGGCCAGCAGGGCTGCCGCACCGGTCAGGTAGGTGAATCGGGAGGTCACGTTCGCATACCTCGTCACTTCACGCGGACGACGGTGCGCCCGGACAGGTCGATGATGATGTCGTTGAGATCGACGAACGGGCCGTCGGTGACCCGGGCCACCAGTTGCACGCAGCGGTGCTCGCCGCACTCGCCGGCCTCGGTGTCCGCCGGTCGCGCGCGGTAGGTGTGCGCCTCCACCGCGAGCTTGTCCTTGCCGCTCCAGGGCTTGCCGGTCACCTGGGTGTAGACCGCGCGCACGTCCGCGCCGACCGGGTCGGCGAGCACCAGGTCCAGGGCGGTGGCGACCTCGCGGTCGGACGCGGGCAACTGCATGCCCTTGGCCCGGAACGAACCGGTCACCTTGCCGCCGGTCACGTCGACGACCTGCTTGACGAGTTCATCGGTGCGGTAGTCGTAGAAGTAGAACGCGGCGTCGCGTCCCGTTCCGCCCTCGATGATCTCCCACGACAGATACTCCGCGCCTTTCGCGCCGGTCACGTCCTGCGCCGACGCGAGCAGTCGCGGGTCCAGCGCGACCGCGCGGGCCCTGTCCACCTCCGGCCCGGTCAACGGATCGTCTCCCACCCCGGTCACCGGCGCCGGCCCGGGCGACGGGTTCGACACGGTGGCCGGTTCGGCGGCGGCCCGGGCACTGGGGCCGGGCGTCGGCGCCGCGGAGGCGTCCAGCGCGGCGACCACGATGACCGCCGACACCGCCGCTGTCATGGCGGCGCCCCAGATCAGTCGCCGCCTCCGAGAGGTGGCGGGTCTCGTTTCGTCCTGCTGGTCGTCCACTGTGCTCCTTTCTGTCTGGTCCCGGGCGCCGAGGATCCCGGCGCCCGGGCACGAGGGAAGGGTGCGTCCGCCCGAAGGGAGCGGATCGCGAGTCTGTGCGGATGTCAGCGGCGCTCGGCCAGGAGCCGGCTCATGGCCTCGTTCTCGGCGGACTGCTCGTTGACGATGTGTCCGGCGAGGCCGCGGATGTAGGCGTTGGTGCCGCCGTCGAGGGCCGACCGGGCCATGGTGATGGCGCCGAGGTGGTGCTCGATCATGTGGCGCAGGTACAGCACGGCCGCGGGCCCGGGGCCGCCTGAGCGAGCTCCGCGAGCTGCGCGTCGGTCAGCATGCCGTGCCCGGCGCCGGCGCCGTGCAGCCGGCCGACGGCGGGATCGGCGGGGTCGACCGGCGATCGGCCCCACGCCCGCAGCCACTCGTTCATCTCGTCGATCTCGCGCCGCTGGTCCCGCGCGATGAAGCCGGCGATGTTCCGGACCCGTTCCGGCAGGCCCGGTTTGGCGAGCACGCTCTGGCTCATCGACACCGCCTGCGCGTGGTGCGCCACCATCATCTTCGCGAACAGCAGGTCCACGCCGTTCGGTGCCGCGACCGCGGCGGGTGCGGAGCCGGGGGCCTCCACCTGTACGAGCATCGGCGCGGAGCCGGTCGGCCCGGCGTCGCATCCCGCCACGGCGGCGGCGACCAGCAGCAGGGCGGCGGCGAGCCGACGTCGGGGGTCAGCCACGGCCGGCGGCCCGCTTGATGGCGTTCCGGACGCGGGGGTAGGTGCCGCACCGGCACACGTTCTCGATCTTGTCGATGTCGGTGTCGGTCGGCCGCGGTGTGCGGTTCAGCAGGGCCACCGCGGCCATGATCTGTCCGGGCTGGCAGAAGCCGCACTGGGCGACGTCGCAGTCGAGCCAGGCCTGCTGCACGGGGTGCAGCCGGTCGCCGCAGGCCAGGCCCTCGATGGTGGTCACCCGGCGGCCGGCGCAGTCCTTCACGGGTACGACGCACGGCTGGATCTCGGCGCCGTCGAGGTGGCTGGTGCAGGAGCGGCAGACGCCGACGCCGCACCCGTACTTGGGGCCGGTGACCGCGAGCAGGTCGCGGAGCACCCACAGCAGCGGCATGTCGTCGGGTGCGTCCACAGTGACCGGTCTGCCGTTGAGCTCGAAGGAGTGCTGGGGCATGGGGTGGCTCCTCAGAAGACGATCGGGAAGCGGCGCGGACGGGTGCCGGTCGCCCGGGCGTACGCGTTGGCCACCGCGCCGGCCGCCGCCGGGACGGCCAGTTCACCGGCCCCGCCGGGAGGCCGCCGGGACGGCATGATGTGGGCGGCGAACCGCAGCGGGCTGTGCCGCTGGCGGGCGTACCGGAAGTCGGCGAAGCTGCCCTCCCGGACCGCCCCGCGGTCGATGTGCAGACCGGCGTAGAGGATGGTGGAGATGCCGTCCATGGTGGCCCCCATGAGCTGGGCCTCCAGCCCGCGCGGGTTGACGGCGGTGCCGACGTCGGCCGCCACCGTCACCGCGACCACCCGCGGGTCGCGCGGATCCGTGGCGTCGATCTCCGCGAGACAGGCCACAGTGGAGCCGTACTCCTCGTGCACGGCCACGCCCTGCCCCCAGCCGGCCGGCAGGGGGCGGCCCCACCGGCCGGCGGCGGCGACCTTGTCCAGCACGGCTCGCGGAGTGCCGCGCAGCAGGGCCCGCCGGTAGGCGACCGGGTCCTTGCCGAGGGCCTTGGCCGTCTCGTCGGTGATGATCTCGTCGGCCGTGCGCGACATGCCGGAATCCACCGACCGCCAGGCGCCCGTGGGTATCGGCAGGGCCAGCTCGTCCACCGAGGCCGAGTCGTGCGCCGACGCCACCACCCGGCCGCGGGCCAGGCTGGCCCGCACCCGGTGACAGGTCGCCGGGCGCATCCCACCGTGCCGCATGTCGTCGGTGCGGCTCCACATCAGCTTGACCGGCCGCCGCGCCGCCTTCGAGATCAGCGCCGCCTCGATTGCGGCCTCGTAGCTGAGCCGCCGCCCGAACGAGCCGCCGCCCCGCACGACGTGCACCTTGATCGAGCGCTCCGGCAGCCGCAGCGCCTCGGCGAGACTCCCCCGGGCGTCGGTCGGCGTCTGGGTGGAGAACCACAGCTCGGCCCGGTCGGCCCGGACATCCGCGACCGCGGTCAGCACCTCCATCGGGGCGTGGCTGACGAGGGCGAACTCGAACTCGCCCTGCACCTGCGTCGACCCGCGCGGCGGCGCGGCCGGCCTCGGCAGCGCCGCCCGCAGCCGGGACCGGATCTGAGCGTCGGACACCGCCGCCATCGGGCCCGGTTTCCAGGTGATCCGCAACGCCTCCCGGGCCTGCATGGCGTGGTGGAAGGTCTGGGCGAGCACGGCGACTCCGCTCGGGATCCGCACCACCGCCAGCACGCCCGGCATGCCCCGCGCCCGGGTGTCGTCGACCGTGGCGACCGTCCCGCCCAACGTCGGCGGCCGGGCCACCACGGTCGGCATCGCGCCGGGCACCGCGAGGTCACCGGCGTACTTCGCCGCGCCGGTGACCAGGTCACGGGCGTCGATCCGGGTGGCGGGGCGGCCGATGATCCGGTGCCGGCCGGCCGGCTTGGGCGCACTCGACACATCCGGGCGGCTGATCCGGGCGGCGGCCGCCGTCAGCGAGCCGAATGTCGCCGTCCGCCCGTCCGGCGCGATGACCATCGTGTTCTCGGTGCGCAAGGTCCTGGCGGGAACCCGCCACTGCCGGGCCGCCGCCGTGACCAGCCGGGCCCGCGCGACGGCCGCCACCTTGCGCGCCGGGTCGTACAGCGTGCGCACCGAACTCGAGCCGCCCGTGTACTGGTTACCCCCGTCGGTCCGGGCGTCCGCCAGCGGGATGTCGACATCCCGCAGCCGGGCGTCCAGCTCCTCGGCGATCAGCATCGCGGCGGCGGTCGTGATGCCCTGGCCGGTCTCGACCCGCGGCAACCGCACCACCACCCGGTTCGCCGGGGTCACCTCCAGCACCAGTTTCTCGGCGTCCGTCCCGACGGCCACCGCGGTGGGCGGCCGGGTGCCCGGCCGCCGCGGCGTGACCTCGGCGTCCGCGGTGGTCGGCACGCCGACGCCGAGGGGTACGGCCAGGGTCAGCGTCGACGCCGACACGGCGTAGACGATGACCTTCCTGCGCGTCGTCACGGCACATCCTCCAGAGGGTTCGGTGTCGCCGGCTCGCCGGCGGCGCACGTCATCGATCGCCGTGCCGCCATGGACAGAGACACCCCCACCACCGGCCGGGTTCCCGGTCCGGCGCCTACCTTCCGCGCGGCACCGGACAGGTGCGGGCATTCACCACTACAAGATCCCGCAACGGTGGACACGGGCGCATCTACCGCGATTCCGGCGCCACCCCGCCGCCCGGCCGGACCCACCCCCGCCGTCCGGCGGGGTCGATCAGGCCCGGACGGCAGATGCGCGAGCGGGTCAGCAGGTCCTCCTCCCCCGAAAGTCGTAGTCCAGCGCCCGCTTTGCGTCCTCAGGGCAGATGCCCATGGTCCCCCGGCAGGACAGACTCCACAGGCTTTCGGTGAAAGGGGAGTGGCATGTCGACAGTCATCGAGGAACGGGCGCCCACGGGGGCCGAGACGCGCACCGCGGCACCGCGGACGTGGTCGGCCCGGCCGCCCTCGGCCCGCCGGGCGGTCGCCCGGATGGTGCAGTTGGTCGGCCTGGTGAACGCGGTCCTGTCCGTGCTGCCCGCCGGGCGTCAGCAGTTTCCGCTGCTGGCCGGCCTGGTGCCGACCGCGAGCATGGTGACCGCGCGCGCCGCGACCGGGATCGTCGGAGTCCTGCTCATCTACCTCGGCGCGGGCCTGCGGCGCGGCAACTTCCGCGCCTGGCAGGTGGCCCTCGCGCTGTCCGCGCTCAGCGCCGTCCTCCACCTGGCGAAGGGCTGCCCCGCGCCGGCCGCGGTCGCCGGTGGGCGGAGCGCATCCCGGCTGACGTCGCGGTGGGCGGGCGGACGCGCCGGCGGAGGCACCCGCATCATCCGCTACGGCGCAGCCGCCTGATCACCGGCGGGACTCATCCCGATGCGGGGGCGGCGGCCGGCGGCCTACGCTTCGTCGGTGAGTTCCGCGCTGACCGTTCGCCCGGCTCGGGTCGAGGACGTCAAGCGGATGGCGCGCGTGAACGTACGGTGCTGGCAGGAGACGTACCGGGGACTCATGCCGGACGCGGTCCTCGACGACCCGGGCTTCCCCGCCGCCCGGGAGCGGTTCTGGACCGCCGCGCTGACCGATGAGCGCTATCGCGAAAACCGCGTGGCTGTCGCCGAGCGAGCCGGCGAGCTGATCGGAATCGCCATGTCAGGCCCGCCTCTGGACGCCGCGGCGACGTGGGCGAGGCAGCTGTACGTGCTCTACGTGCGGGCAGCCGATCACGGCACGGGTGCTGGGCCGGCGCTGCTGCAGGCGGTCGTCGATCCGGAGGAGTCGGCGGCGCTGTGGGTGGCCGACCCGAACCCTCGCGCACAGGCGTTCTACCGCAAACACGGCTTCATCGCCGACGGGACGGCCCAGATCGAGGGCGGGGTGCGGGAGATCCGCATGGTCCGCGGCATGCGGCACGGTCGGTAGCCCGGCTCGCCGGCGGGCCGGACCCGGCAGTCCACGTGTTGGTCATGCCCTAGACGCGGGGAATCCGGCCGGGCAGGCTCCATGAGCTGCACCGCAGCCGGCATCCGGGTAAGGCCGCGGAATGCGGATTGTTGCGTCACGGTAAAAGTCTCGATCCGCCATTGACCGGCGCCACCGAGGGTGTTGATCCTGTGACGACGGAGCGACGGAGAGGTGGCCCGCACTGGACGCAGACGGGTTTTACGTGGTCGTGGTCGCCACCGCGTTTCCCGCCATGGCCTCGGTCCACCCGCGGCCGCCGGCGCCGCTGTCCCGCGCGGCCCCGCCGCCGCGGGCCTGCCCGACGATCGTGCTCCCGCCGCTCGCCCCCGGGGTTTCGTTGATCGAAGGGAAACAGGCATGAGATGTCGCTATCGCTGCACGGGTAAGGCCGGCACGCCGTGACGATCGTCATCATCGGCGCCGGCATCGTCGGCTGTGCGCTGGCTGACGAGCTCACCCTGCGGGGCCGCACCGACGTGACCGTGCTCGAACAGGGACCGCTGTTCAGCACGGGCGGGTCCAGCTCGCACGCGCCGGGGCTGGTCTTCCAGACCAATCCGTCGCGGACGATGGCCCGGCTGGCGCAGTACACCGTGGCGAAGCTGACCGAGCTGGGCTGCTTCGACGCGGTGGGCAGCCTGGAGGTGGCGACGACGCCGGAGCGGCTGCGGGAGTTGCAGCGGCGGCACGGCTTCGCCACCGCCTGGGGCATCGAGGCGGAGTTGCTCGGCCCGGAGGCCTGCCGCCGGCACTATCCGCTGCTCGGCGACGTGCTGGGCGGGTTGCACGTGCCGAGCGACGGGCTGGCCCGGGCGGTGGACGCCGGCGAGGCCCAGGCCCGCCGGGCCATGGCCCGCGGCGCGCGGTTCCTGCCGCACCAGCGGGTGGTGGCGATCGAGCAGATCGACGGCCGGGTGACCGGGGTACGCACGGACGACGCCACCTACCCGGCCGACATCGTGGTCAGCTGCGCCGGTTTCTGGGGTCCCGCCGTCGGCGCCCTCGCCGGGGTGTCGGTGCCGCTGCTGCCCATGGCGCACCAGTACGTCCGCACCGGCGAACTGCCGGGCCCGCTGCCCGCCCCGATCCTGCGGCATCAGGACCGGGACCTGTACTTCCGCTCGCACGGCGACCGGCTCGGCATCGGCTCCTACCTGCACCGGCCGATGCCCGTCGCGCTCACCGACCTGGCCGAGGGCCCGCAGCCGTCGATGCTGGCCTTCACCCCGGCCGACTTCGCCGAGTCGTGGACGGCCGCGGCCGAACTGCTGCCCGCGCTGGGCGGCAGCACGGTGGCGGAGGGCTTCAACGGCGTCTTCTCGTTCACCGCCGACGGCTTCCCGCTGCTCGGCGAGTCGTTGCTGGTGCGCGGCTTCTGGACGGCCGAGGCGGTGTGGGTGACCCATTCCGCGGGCGTGGGCCGGGCGATGGCCGAGTGGCTGGTCGACGGGCGCCCGGGCGTCGATCTGCACGAGTGCGACCTGAACCGCTTCGACGTCTCTCAGCTGTCGCCGGCGTACGTGCGGGAACGCTCGGTGCGCAGCTTCGTCGAGGTGTACGACATCATCCACCCGCTCGATCCGCCCTCGGTCCGGGATCTGCGGGTGAGTCCGTTCCACACCCGGCAGCGCGAGCTGGGCGCCGTCTTCGGGGAGGCGGCCGGCTGGGAGCGCCCGCTCTGGTACGAGGCCAACGCCGGGCTCCCCCGGGTCGCCGCGCCGCGCGACGACTGGTCGGCCCGGCACTGGTCGCCGATCGCGGCGGCCGAGGCCCAGGCCACCCGCGAGCGCGTCGCCCTGTACGACATGACCCCGCTGACCCGCCTCGAGGTGACCGGCCCGGTCTCCTTCCTGCAGGGGCTCAGCAGCAACGACCTCGACCGGCCGGTCGGAACGGTGGTCTACACCCTGCTGCTGGACGCCGCCGGTGGGGTCCGCAGCGACGTGACCGTGGCCCGGCTCGCCACCGACCGCTTCCAGGTCGGCGTCAACGGGCCCCTCGATCTCGACTGGCTGCTGCGGCACAAGCCGGCCGACGTGGTGATCCGCGACATCACCGGCGCCACCTGCTGCGTCGGCGTGTGGGGGCCGCTGGCCCGGGAACTGGTCGCGCCGCTGGCCGACATCGACGTCTCGCACGGCGCTTTCGGCTACTTCAAGGCCCGGCGCGCGCATCTCGGCGCGGTGCCGGTCACCATGCTCCGGCTGTCGTACGTGGGCGAGCTGGGCTGGGAGATCTACACCACCGCCGAGCTGGGCCAGCGGCTGTGGGACACGCTGTGGGAGGCCGGCGCCGGGCTCGGGGTCGTCGCCGGGGGCCGGGCCGCGTTCAACAGCCTGCGGCTGGAGAAGGGTTACCGGGCCTGGGGCACCGACATGACCGCCGAGGACGACCCGTACGAGGCCGGGCTCGGCTTCGCCGTACGGCTCGACCGGGGTGACTTCCTCGGCCGGGCCGCCCTGCTGGACCGGCCCGCGCCCTCGCGGCTGCTCACCTGCCTGGTCCTCGCCGACGAGGGCTGCGTGCCGCTGGGCCGCGAACCGGTCTACGCGCAGGGCAAGCCGGCCGGCTTCGTCACGAGCGCGGCGTACGGGCACACCGTGGGCGCGCCGATCGCCTATGCCTGGCTGCCGGCCGAGGTCGCGGTGCCCGGCACAGCGGTGCAGGTCGGCTACTTCGACCGGCTTCTATCCGCCCGGGTGGCGGCCGAGCCGTTGTTCGACCCGAAGCACGAACGCATCCGGCGATAGGCGCCATCGTGACCGCATTCGACGTCATCGTGGTGGGGCCGGTCCGCGAGATCCCGGCCGGCCCGGCCACCACGGGGCACCTGATCGACCTCTTCGACCCACGCCGCCGCACAGGGGTGACCACATGACCATGACCGAGCTGCCCGCCAGCCTGCTGCGGACCCTGCCGGGTACCTACTACACCGATCCTGCGATCTTCGCCGCCGAGCAGGAGCGGATCTTCGAGCAGATGTGGTTCTGCGCGCTGCGCGGGGCGGACATCGGCACCCCGGGGGCGTTCCGGACCGTCCAGGTGGGCCGGGAGAGCGTGCTGCTGACCCGGAACCGGAACGGCGAGGCCCGGGCGTTCCTCAACGTCTGCCGGCATCGCGGGGCGCTGCTGTGCGCCGAGGACAGCGGGTCGGTCAAGCGCACGTTCCGGTGCACCTATCACGCGTGGGCGTACGATCTGGACGGCAAGCTGGTCGCGGCCCCGAACCTGGTGAAGATGCCCGACGTCGACCGGGTCGAATACGGCCTGAACCCGGTGCACGTGCGCGAGTGGCTCGGCTACGTCTGGGTCAGCCTGGCCGAGACGCCGCCGTCGTTCTCCGACACGGTGCAGGGCGCCTGCGAGGAACGGCTGGGCGACCTGGCGGCGGTCGAGCGCTACGGCATCGAGAACCTGACGGTGGGCCGGCGGATCCGCTACGACGTCCGGGCCAACTGGAAGCTCATCATCGAGAACTTCATGGAGTGCTACCACTGCGCGACGATCCACCCGGAGCTCGTACGGGTGCTGCCGGAGTTCGCCGGCGGCTACGCGGCCCAGTACTACGTGGGCCACGGCGCCGAGTTCGGGCCGAATGTCGAGGGCTTCACGGTGGACGGCGGCGCCGGGGTGACCCGGATCACCGGCCTCGACCAGGCCCAGGACCGGCGGTACTTCGCGATCACCATCAAGCCGCAGGTGTTCCTCAACCTGGTGCCGGACCACGTGATCCTGCACCGGATGTACCCGCTGGCGGCGGACCGGACCGTGGTCGAGTGCGACTGGCTGTACCTGCCCGAGGTGGTGGCCGAGGGCCGGGACCTGTCGCGCTCGGTGGAGCTCTTCGACCGGGTCAACCGGCAGGACTTCGACGCCTGCGAGCGCTGCCAGCCGGGAATGGCGTCGCGCGCGTACGCCCGCGGCGGCGTGCTGGTGCCGAGCGAGCACCACCTCGCCGGCTTCCACGACTGGCTCCGCACCCGCCTGGAAGGCTGAGCCGACACACAGCGTGCTTGATCGGGTGGCGGGCGGGCCGACCGCCACCACCCGATCATGCTGTCGTTAGGGTGGCGGGATGCAAACAGGCTCGCTCATCGCCCTGACCGCGGACGGGGTCACCGTCCTGATCGAGGCGACCGCCGGCCGGCTTCCCGCCCTCGCCTACTGGGGTGAGGCGCTTCCCGGCCTCGACGCCGGCCAGGCCGAGGCGCTTGTCGCGACCGCCGAGCCGGTGACCGGCTCCAACGACCCCGAGATCCGGCCGCGGGTGGCCCTGCTGCCCGGGCACGACACCGGCTGGACCGGCCGGCCCGGCCTGCGCGGCTCGTTCGCGGGCGCCGGCTGGTCCCCCGCGTTCCTGGTCACCGAGATCCTCGTCGACGGCGCCCCGGCACCCGCGTTCCACGCGGGCGGTGCCGGCCGGGTGGAGGTCCGGGCCGTGGACGACGCCGGCCGGCTGGAGCTGCGGCTGGTCCTCGAACTGCTGCCCACCGGGCTGCTCCGGGCCCGCGCGGCGGTCCGCAACCTCGCCGATCAGCCGTACGCGTGTGAGGATCTCGTCCTGGCGTTCCCGGTGCCGGCCGAGGCGGCCGAGGTGCTGGACTTCGCCGGCCGGCACAACCAGGAACGGGTCCCGGTGCGGGCGCCGTTCCCGGTCGGCACGCACCTGCGGGAGAACCGCAAGGGCCGCACCGGCGCGGACAGCGCCTACCTGCTGCACGCCGGCACCGCCGGGTTCGGCTTCGAGGCGGGCCGGATCTGGGCCGTGCACACCGCGTGGAGCGGCAACCACACGCACTACGCCGAGCAGGTGCACAGCGGTGAGCGGCTGCTCGGCGGCGGCGAGTTGCTGCTGCCCGGCGAGATCCGGCTGGCGACCGGGGAGAGCTACGAGAGCCCGTGGCTCTACGGCGCGTACGGCGACGGCCTCGACGAGGTCGCCCGCCGCTTCCACCGGCACCTGCGCGCGCGCAGCCCGCAGGTGTCCGCCCAGCGCCCGGTCACCATCAACGTCTGGGAAGCCGTCTACTTCGACCACGACACCGACCGGCTGATCGACCTGGCCGAGCGCGCGGCCGCCGCCGGCGTCGAACGCTACGTGCTGGACGACGGCTGGTTCGGCTCCCGCCGCGACGACACGTCCGGGCTCGGCGACTGGGTGGTCTCGCCGGAGGTCTGGCCGGGCGGCCTGCACCCGCTCGTCGACCGGGTCCGGGCACTGGGCATGCAGTTCGGCCTCTGGTTCGAGCCGGAGATGGTCAACCCGGACTCCGACGTGGCCCGCGCGCACCCGGAATGGATCATGGCGGCGCGCGCCGCGTGGCCGATCGAGTCGCGCACCCAGCAGGTGCTCAACCTGGGCATCCCGGAGGCCTACGAGCACGTCAAGACGCAGATCCTGGCGGTGCTCGACGAGTACGCGATCTCGTACATCAAGTGGGACCACAACCGGGACCTGATCGAGGCGGGCACCCAGACCGACCGGGGCCGGCCCGGGGTGCACGCCCAGACGCTGGCGTTCTACCGGCTGCTGGACGAGATCCGCGCCGCGCACCCGGGGCTGGAGATCGAGTCCTGCTCCTCCGGCGGTGCCCGGGTCGACCTGGCGGTGCTGGAGCGTACCGATCGGGTCTGGGTCTCGGACAACATCGACCCGCACGACCGGCAGCGGATGATGCGCTGGAGCACCCAGCTGGTGCCGCCGGAATACCTCGGCTCGCACATCGCCTCCGGCCGCTCGCACGTCACCGGGCGGCGCCACGACCTGGCCTTCCGGGCCGGCACCGCGATCTTCGGCCACCTCGGCATCGAGTGGGACCTGACCGAGGCCACCGCGGCCGAGACCGCCGAACTGCGCGAGTGGGTGACGTACTTCCAGCGGGAGCGCGACCTGCTGCTCGGCGGGGACCTCGTGCGGATGGACGGCTACCCCGACCGCATCCTGGTGCACGGCGTCGTCGCGCCGGACCGGTCCCGCGCCCTGTTCGCGATGGCGATCACCGACAGCGTCCTGCCCGACCCGGCGGTCCGGCTGCGGCTGCGCGGCCTGGACCCGGACGGCCGGTACCGGATCCGGCCGGTCCTGGTCGGCGCGGAACCCGCCGGGCTGATCGCCCCGCAGTGGTGGGGCGCGGACCGCTCGGGCCGGATCCTCACCGGCGCCGCGCTCGCCCGGGCCGGGGTGGCCTGTCCCCGGGTACACCCGGACCAGGTGGTTCTGTACCGGGCCGACCTGGCCAACGACTAATCTCGCGGCAGTGCACTCGCTAGATCACCCAGGAGAAGCGATGACCCAGTCTGACGACCAGTGGGACGCGATCGAGGACGAAGGCGTCCTCGACAACTCGGACACCCTGGACGGAAACCCGGCCGGTGACCCGTTGGACGTCGGCTACCAGGCGGCCGACCGGTGGTCCGGCGCCGACCGGTTCGGCACCACGGCGGCCGAGCAGCGGCAGGGCGAGTCGCTCGACCAGCTGCTGTCCGAGGAGGAGCCGGACATCGACCCGTACGCGGACCCCGACCCCTACGCCGACGAGGACGACATCGCCCGGCGCGGCGCGGAGCAGGACCCGCGCGCGGGCCGGCTGTTCGCCGAGGACCAGGGGCTCGGCCCGGACGAGGAACGCGACGCGGTCGCCTACGACGCGGGGATCGACTCCGGCGCGGCCAGCGCCGAGGAGGCTGCGATGCACATCACCTCCGACCCGAACGGCCCTGGCGAGGGTCCGCAGTTCTAAGCCGTGGGTTGGACTTGCTTGCGGTGGACGGCCGGGGCCGGGGGTGACCACGCACTGCTGGTGGATCGTTTCTATGCAGTGCGTGGTCACCCCCGGCCCCGTCCTTGCATGCTCGCCGGATGCGGCTGGGTGATGGGTCCCGCGCGCCCTGACTGCCAGCGCGGGCTGGGCGGTCACCGTGCGGATCTGGTCTGGCTGCCGCGCCGGGGTGGCGCCAGGGGATTCTTGTCGGGCAGGCCGGGCTGGGTGGTGGGTCGTGCGGACGCACCTCGCCGGTCACGGTGGCGGTCGGTTGCTGAAGCGCCGGAGGCCGGACACTTCGCCTGCACAATGCCAGCGATCATCAGAATGATGCTGGACATCCGTTAGGAGCCGTCGCCTGTTTTCCTGGTCAACTCATCCACCACGGATTTGGCGATTGCCTCCGCAGAGCCACCACTGAGAACCACCTTGACGCCAACGTCTCCGGCCATCTCCGTCATGGCTGCCGAGAACGGCGCATCGGTCACGAGGACGGGGATCACTTCTGACTTCTCGTCTATTCTTTCGACATCGGCAGCGAGTCTTTCCACCTGGGCGATTTCCGTGAAGTGAGGATCCGCCCGTCCAATTTTGGCTTCAATTACGTAGACACGCCCGTCGGGACTACTGACTACGAGGTCCGGTTCAGTCTTCGTGCGCAAGAGACGGCCAGCGAAGTTGGAGATGACATCCCAGCTTTGAGACTTGAGCGCGCTTGCTACCGCAGTCAACATCGAGGCGGCGATCAAAGGCTCCATGACTGCCCCTCCAAACTCGACGTTACTTCCACCGGAGCGTACCCTTCCTCACCTCAAGCACTGCGAACACTACGGAGGCAATGGCGCCAATAATGCCAGTAAGCGCACCGCCGATAAATTTACCCTGAGACTCGGCCGCGAAGGTGAAGAGCCCGACGCTAACATAAATGATCGTTGCCACACCTATTGCGATTGGCAAGATCGTTTCTTTCCTCTTGAATTCGATCTTGATGCCGGTCTCGCCGGTCAAGAATTCTTTACGAGACTGCTCATCGACCATCACCAAATGCGACAGCTTAGGCGACTTGTCGTGCAGGATCTTACGGACGCCTTTCCATGCCGACAGAGCGGCGTTCATCGCGTTACCCTCAACAGGCTCGACATATATTTGGAGTTCGCTACTGCTGCCTGGAGTGAACACCAATCGGCAATCCGGACTGTCAGTCGCAAAAAGCTTCTTGACTTTTGACCAAGCGCCCGTGCTCAGCAGCTGGCTCCTTGACAGCACGCTCCGGTCGTCCGTGCCGTAATGAGCGGCAAGGAGCGCTAACATCGCTGGCCAATCTACGGCGTCGTGATCGATCTTGAATCGCGAGTACACCCATCCTCCTTGGGACGGAGCCCTTACTGGGATTACCATAGCGCAGATTCACCCGACAGTCTGCACGCTCATGCTCAGCGACAGACCTAACGGCTCGGACGCCGATGCGATCCGAGAGGCGATGCGACCGATCCAGATACCTCGAAAGTGATCTACCGGGACCTCAAATGACAGGTGTGCATCTGGCTGCGGATACCTGTCCCCGATGCTCAGAACCGTGTATAACTCCTACATGTCTCGAGTGCCACACCGCAAAGCACGGAGTTCCCCCGTCAGGAAGAACGACGCTCTGTCGACACCCGCGGCCATTGTGAAGTCACAGTGACGGCGGGAGCAGGGCCCGTTGGCGATGCCTCTGGAGAGTTCGAGAGCAAGACGGCAGAGTCAGGTGGACGCATCGTCCGGCCACCCAAGCTGCAAAAAGCAGTCTTGATTGGGACGTTTGCCATGGGCGTCATCCTGCTCCTCAGTGGCCCCGCGCTGTTGATTATATTCCGGGCTTCCGATAAGTCGCCGGACACGATCACCTTGCTTCTTCCCAGCTTTCTCGGTTTCGCACTCATCGCGTTGCCGCTACGAAAGGACTCCACTTACCAGATCGGCGACTTCTCGGAGGACATCCGCGAGCGGGTGGAGTCCGAGGCACCCAGCTATCTTTTCAATGTGCAAGAGGGTGGCACGGTCCACTTCACCCCCAACGAGGACGACCTCGCCACAGTGCGGGCGTCACATGCACTCGAAAAGCAAGAGGCCATCCTGCGAGAGATCTACACCCAAGGACTCGGGCAAGCAAGACGCAGCTTTACTGTCAGCCTCATATTCGCCTCGCTCGGAGCTTTGGTACTCCTCAGTGGCATAGGCCTGGCGATCAGGAATGCGGAAACCAGCGGTGAGCAGTATGCATCAATCGTGACCGGAGCCGTAGGGGTAGTCATCAACCTCACTTCAAGCCTCTTTTTCGTTCAATCCAACCGCGCACGACGAAACATGGCCGAGCAGGGGATGATGCTTCGCGAGGAAAGCCGTGAGGACCGCAGGCTAAATGCGGCCCGGGAGTTGGTAGCGGCGATTGACGACGCGGCACTTAGAAGCGAAGTGCGAGCGGAACTGGCACGCAAGCTGCTTAATATAGGGGAAGCGAGTGCAGCCAGCGAGTCGCAAGACGGCACCGACGCCGCGGCGCAGGCGCAATAGTTCTAGGCGATTTGATGTACGAAGCGTGCAACGACTTAACCGGGCGCACGGTTCGATGGCATTGTAATCTGAGTCTGTGCCGCCTACACCGACGCAATAGCCACTCTGCAGCAAGCACGCTTCTAACCGCAACGTTCGCGCGGCGGCAGGCCGGCGTGCTTGCGCGGCGCACATGTCAGCCGGCATCCGCGCAGCCATCGGTTGACCGCGTTGCCGCCGGCTCACGGCGGGGTTCAACCGGGTGGCCTTCGGTGCCGTCAGGCCCCAGCGCCGGACCGCTGCGGTGTCCCCGGCGACGAGCCACTGGTTGCCGGCGCTGATCACGCAGCGCTTGCCGTCGGCATAGCTCCTTCACGCGTTGTGGACCACGCGAGTCGCGATTGCGGGCCACAGTTGCGATGTTCACCGCGTCCGGAACCGGTCTCTGCTGGGTGTTGGGCGACGTTCGTCATGAGCACGAAGGAGAGCTGTTGGTTCTTGTGCTGCCGCGCCCGGACGCCTGGCCGCCAGCACAGCGAGGGGCGCCACACCGAAATACCTGGCCAGCCACACATCTCCTGCTACTTTATGTGTCTAGCCACATAACTGCTGTCGAAGGCTGAGGAGTCCTCATGAAAGCCATCCTGTTCGATCGTTTCGGCGGTCCGGAAGTGCTGCACGAGGCGGATGTCGAGGTCCCCCGACCCGGTCCTGGGCAGGTCCGCTTGCGTGTCAAGGCGGCCGGCGTGAACGGTCTGGACGGCAAGATCCGTTCCGGGGCGATGGAGGCTGCGTTTCCGACGCCCCTGCCCGCTGTTCCCGGTCGCGAGGTCGCCGGCGTGGTGGACGCCCTGGGTGAGGGCGTGACGGGGGTGACGGTGGGCGACGAGGTGTTGGGCTGGTCGGACACGGGTTCGTACGCCGAGTACGCGCTGGCCACCACCGTGGCTCCCAAACCTGCCGACCTCGGCTGGCAGCGTGCGGCCGCACTACCGGTTGCGAGCGAGACTGCCGAGCGGGTGCTGAACCTACTCGGGATCGCCGCCGGCGAGACCGTGCTGATGCACGGTGCGGCCGGCGGGGTCGGAACCCTGGCGGTCCAGTTCGCCACGGCTCGCGGGGCGCGGGTCATCGCCACCGCAGGCCCCGCCAACCAGGAATATCTGGTCTCACTCGGCGCCACCGCGACTCCTTACGGGGAGGGCCTCGTCGAGCGGGTCCGCGCACTCGCGCCCGACGGCGTGGACGCGGTGTTCGACCTCGCCGGGAAGGGTGCCTTGGAGGACTCCATCGCTCTGCGCGGCGGCACCGAACGCATCGTCACCATCGCCGACTTCCGTGCCCACCAGCTCGGCATCACCTTCGCCAGCAGTTCTCAGGAACGCTCGGCCGTCCGCCTGGCCGCTGTGGCCCGGGAGGCCGCGGCCGGCGAGCTCGTCACCACCGTCGCCGCCTACCCGCTCGACCAGGCCGCCACGGCCCAGCAGGTCAGCGACGCCGGGCATGTCCGGGGCAAACTCGTCATCACCCTCGACTGAGTACGTCCGCTCCGCCCCTACCCCCGATCGTCACCTGCCAGCACCGAACTGAAGGCCCCCATGCTGAAATCCCTGTGGACACCGACCGCCGTCGGTGACATGTCCCTGCCGCACCGCCTGGTCACGGCCCCATGACCCGTGACCGTTCCACCCCTGAAGGCGTGCCGACCGAGCTGGGCGCAAGATCACCGAGCTCTGTCGACACAGGAGGTCGCGGAGACCGGCCTACGGATCTCCCCCGGAAACCCTTCCCGTCCGCGCCAAAGACATCGAGAACGGCACGGCCGATCTCGTCTCCGTCGGCGCCCACTCGCTCGCTAACCCGGATCTGGTCGAGCGACTACGCTCGGACGCGCCGCTCAACACCCGATCCGGCGACCTTCTACGGCGGCGGAGCGGTCGGCTAAACCGACTACCCCACCCACACCGCTTGAGGAACCGAACCATGCCTGTCCCCACACCCCACATCCCCACAACAGCCGGCGAGGGACAGGTGAGTTACGCGATCTTCCAGCTCGCCCGTGCCCACCGCGGTTACGCCGCCGCCATGCTCCGTGAGATGGACCTGCATCCCGGGCAGGAGTTGCTGCTGATGCACCTGCTCGACCGGGACGGTCAAACACAGTCCGAGCTGCTCGAAAGCGTTGGTCTGGATCACTCCACCGTCTCCAAGTCGCTGCGCCGCATGCAGGAGGCCGGTCTGGTCGTCCGCGAGCCAGCCCAACACGACCGGCGTGTCATGGTCGTCCACCTCACCGACAAAGGCCGTGCCATGCGCGAGCCCCTGGCGACCATGTGGCGGACCCTGGAGGAGGTCTCCGTGCGGAACCTGTCGGCACAGCGGGCAGAGTCCTTCGTCGGCACCGCCTGCGCCATCACCGACGCGATCAACAACCGCTCGTCTTCCGCAGACGAGTCCCGGTAACTCCGCCGAAGGCGAGCTCCGCCCGAAGAGCAGTGGCCTGCGGAGATGGCGGGAGCCACCGCCGACCTCCGTACAAGGTACTGGCCTTCAGGGGTCAGGCCGCCGGCAGCTCGTCCGCGAAGCCTGCGGCTAGATCTCCTCGGCCGGCCAGCGCCACGACGACTCCGGCCCTCGCCACGCCGGCTCCGGCCGCCACGACGGCTCCGGCTCCGGCCGCGCCGATCGGACAAGCGGGACCAGGGCAGGATCCGAGTCCCGCCGGGTGGCCGCCAGATACCAGGCGATGCGGTGCCGCGTCTCCGGTGCGTCATCGGTGAGCCAGCCGCCCGCCTCCGGTTCGCCGAGGCGCAGCCGTGCCTCGACCGCGCTCGCCCGGGCACGCCCGTCAGGCTCGGCGTCCGCCAGCATCTTCAGCAGTTCACGATCGGCGGCCGGCGCGCCGGAGACCCGGGCCAGCACCAGCGATGCCAGCGACCGGGTCTCCGGGTCCGGGTCGTCGAGCATGTCCCGGACCACCCGGTCGAACCCGCTCAGTGCCTGTTCGACCGCTTCCTCCTCGGCGATGCCCCAGTCCCACTCACCGCGGTAGGTACGAGCGCCGGCCCGCAGACCGCGATACACGTGTGCGTGATCCACAACGTAGTTCAGCACGGCGAAGGCGTCGGCCCGCCAGGGCGTGCCCGCTTCGACCAGCCCGCGCACCGCGGTCACCACCCGGCTCGCCGCACCGGGAGTGACAGCGACCGCGTCGTCCACGGCAACACGCGCCAGGTCATAGGCGGCAGAGCGGGCAGCCGCGCGATCGACAGCCTCGCGCAACTGCGCGACCACCTCGTAGTGCGTCACGTCGGCATCCTAGTAACGCCTTGTGAGAACTACTCGCGCGGCCGCGCAGCTGCACTGCTACCTGCCCGAGCAGGCCGGTGTGCATGGGCCCGGCGGCGTCACCTCGGCGCTCGCCGAACCCGGTGGTGCTGGACGCGGCCGGTGAACCGCTGGACCCCGCGACGTGCCGGGGTGCGGCGGTTCACCGAGGCGTCAGGGCGACATCGCGGGTGACGGTGGCGTACGGCGTGTCCGCGACTACCGGGGTGGTCCCGCTGGGGTAATGGTCGGCGTGCGTCACCGCCAGCGTGTACGAGCCCAGCGGCACCCGCACCGCATACGTCCCTGTCGCGTCCGTCGTCACCTCCTCCTCGACGTCGTCAAGGCGCAACAGCTGGACCGTCGCGCCGGCCACCGGGCCGCCCGTGCCGGAGGCGGTCACCCGCCCGCTGATCGTGCCTGGCGGTGCGTACGTGATGGCCCCGCCCGGCCGCAGCAGCCCGGTCTCGATGTTGTCGGAGGCGTAGTACCAGTACTCGTTCGCGTACCGGTCTTCCTGGCCCTCCAGTCCGACGGTGGCCGAGGAGCCGCGGGCGCGCGGGTCGTCCGGCAGCGACTGGTACTCGACGGCGATCCGGCCGTTCTCGTGCAGCACGATGTCGAAGCTGATTCGCGTGGCGGTGTCGCTGATCAGCACGTCCTGCCAAGCGACCGTGAAGCGGCGGTTCGGTGCGGTGCCGCTCGTGCCGGTCCGCACGCCGGCGGCCGCGTCGATGGTGAGATCGTCCCAGAACGCGTAGATGGCCGTGTCCGGGGAGCCGCCGTTGTCGGCCGGCAGGCTCTCGTTGGACGTGATCTGCCAGTCCTGTGGCTCGAACGTCAGGTATCCGTGGGTGGCCACGTACGCGGTCGAGTAGGTGTGGCCGTAGTACGGGAACGCGAACGGCAGCGCCACCGCGGCCGTCGGGCCGATCGCCGGGACGTCGAGCGGGGTGCCCGCGGTGACCTGGTTCGCCGCTGTGACCCGGCACTGGTAACCGTATCCATCCGCGCCGTCCACCACGCCGCCCGGCGAGATGACGGTGATGTCGCGGGTCACGTCGCCGCCGAGGATCTCGTCGATGTACTCGCGGCCGTCGCGCATGCACTTGGGCACGTCGGCGGAGAGGACCGCGGTCACGTCTGTCTCCGGGACCTTCTCGAACCGGTACGCCCCGTCGGGACCGGTGCGCGGGAAGGTCAAGTAGCCGCTGGTGCCCATCAGCACCAGCCGCACCACCGCGCCCTCGACCGGTGCGCCGAGGTCGTCTCGGACCACACCACTGACCGTCCGCTCATTGAACGCCAGGCGCACGTCTTGCACGACGGTGGCACCGTCGGTATCGAGGGTGAGCGTGGTCCGGTACAGGCCGAAGGTGACCAGCGACGCCTCGAAGGTGAACGTGCCGAGCGGTAGGTGCAGCACGTACGTGCCGTCGGCGGCGGTGGTCGTGGCGATGGCGGGCGCGTCGCCGGCTCGCACCCGCACGGTGGCGCCGGCCGCGGCCGAGCCGTCCGGCTTGGTGACGGTGCCGCGCAGCGTCGCCGAGGTGCGGAACGCGACGGCCGAGCCGGGGCTCAGCACCCGGGCGTCACGGGCGTACTCCAGGCCGGTGGTGGCGGGCAGGTTCTCGATGCCGATGGTGGCGCCGGCGCCGCGGGCCGCCGGATCGGCGCTAAGCTGTCCGAAGTGGATGGTGACCGCGCCGTGCTCGGACAACTCCGCGGCGAACGTGGCCCGGCCGGGCGCGTCGTAGAAGGCCACATTGCGCCACTCCACCACGAACCGGCGGTCGGGCGCCGTGCCGAGCGTCGCGGTGCGCACGCTGGCGGCGGCGTCCACGATCAGGTCGTCCCAGAACGCGAAGACAGCCGCGTTCGGATATGACGAGTTGGGCACCTCGCGGTTGATGGAGTTGTCCGCGGCCCGGTCGAAGGTGAGGAAGCCGTTGGTCGCGACCCACGCCTTGGTGTACCGGGCGCCGTAGAACGGCATCTCGAACGGGAGCGCGATTTCCAGCGACTCGTCGTCGCCGGCGAGCGGCAGCACCGCCGTGCCGCCCACGTACGGCGTGGTGACCCCGTGGCAGTGGTAGCCGGCGGCGTCCACCCGGGCGCTGGGACGCACGTCGACCACCTCGTCGCCGTCCACTGTGACCTGTCGCGAACCGGCGGTCAGGCACCGGCCGGCGCCGAACGACAGCGGGTACGTGCCGGCGGGCACGCCGTCGAGCCGGTATGCCCCGTCGGTGCCGGTGGTGACGGCCGCGAGTGGGGTACGCAGCAGCTGCAGCGTGATGCCGGCGGCCGGCACGTTGTTGGTGTCCAGCACCAGTCCGCTGACCGAGTGCCGGGCCAGTTCGGCCATGGCGAGGTCGACGGTGACGGTGGTGTCGGCGGCGACCGCCACCGGCCCCGCCGAGGCGGATGCGTATCCGAACGAGGACGCGGTGATCTGGTACGAGCCGACCGGCAACCGGGCGCTGTATCGCCCGTTGGCGTCGGTGATGGCCACCCGCTCCACCCGGTTGGCGCCGACGAGGCGCAGCCGGGCGCCGGCGACACCCGCTCCGCCGGAGCTGATGGTGCCGCTGACCGTCCCGAAGGGACCGAGCGGCGCTCGGCCGACGGCGGCGAGGATGTCGAGCTTGCCCTCGCCCCAGACCCTGTTGTCGTCGGTGGTGCCGCCGCAGGTGCCGTCCTGGACGTCGACCGCTGAGTCGTCGAGCAGCGCGCGGGTGCCGGCCACGTTGCCGATGAGGCTGGGCGCGGCCGACCACAGCAGCGCCACCGCGCCCGCCACGTGCGGTGTGGCCATCGAGGTGCCGCTGTAGGACTCGTACCGGTTGCCGGGCAGGCTGGAGCGCACCGCCACACCGGGCGCGGCGATGTCCGGCTTGACCAGGGAGCTGCTGGTCGAGCCCCGGCCGGAGAAGTCCGCGATCGCACCCGCGGAGTCGTAGGCGGCCACCGCGTACGTGGTCGGGTAGTCGGCCGGGGAGCCGATGGTGCCGCAGGACGGCCCGTCGTTGCCCGCGGCGAAGACCGGCATGATGCCCATCTGCACCCAGCGGTCGACCGCCTCGGTGTAGAACGGGTCGCTGTAGGCGGCGCCCCAGGAGTTGTTGACGACGTGCGGGGCGAGCTCGGGGCGAGGGTTCGACCAGTTCTCGTCGAACGGGGCGACGATCCACTGCGCTGCGAGGAGCAGGGCGAGGATGGCGCAGCCGTTGCCCTGGCAGCCGCGGGTGGCGATCCAGCGCGCGCCGGGGGCCACGCCGGTCCGGTTGCCGTCGCCGTCGTCGCCGACCATCGTGCCCATGGTGTGGGTGCCGTGGCCGTTGGTGTCGCACGGGCCGACGTCCAGTCCACACTGGGCGTAGGGGTCGTACCAGTTGTAGGTGTGGTCGAACGTCCCGTCGCCGTGGTTTCCGCGGTACTGCTCCACGAGCGCCGGGTGGTCGTACTGGACGCCGCTGTCGATGCTGGCGACCACGATGCCCTCGCCGCGCACGCCGTACCTGGACCAGACCTGGTCCGCGCCGGTGCTCGACACGTTCCACTCCACGCCGTCGGCGGCCGCGGCCACGGCGGCGGCCGGCCGCGGCGCCGGTTCCGGCAGGGCGTACGTGCGGGCCGGCGTGACCGACCGTACGTCAGGGCGGGCGGCCAGCTCGGCGGCGAGCTTGGCGTCGGCGCCGCTGACGTGGATGGCGTTGACGATCCACAGTGACCGGTGCCGCAGACCGCGCGCGGTGAGCAGGTCGCGCAGCCCGCGCTGGCTGCGCTCGGCCACCTCGACCAGCCGCTGCCGGCCGTACCCGGTGCGCTGCCCGTGCGTCTGGCGAGTGCGGGCGCCGCTCAGGTCGGCACGTTCCTTGAGGGCGACCACCAGATCCGCGCGGCGCCCGCCGGCGAGCACCCGCGCGACCTCCGGGGCGAGGCCGGGGCCCGGGGCCGCGGCCGCCGGTCGTGCCGGCACGGCGGCTCCGGCCGCCACGAGGAGCAGGGCGAGCAGGACCCGGCGCACCCCCGTCACCCGACCCGGGTGTCGAGGAACGCGAGCGCCTCGTTGACGGTCTTCCCGGCCATCTGGTCGAACGCCGCCCGGTCCAGCTCCTGGCCGATCCGCTCGGCGAAGCCTCCCCCGCCGGCGGCGACGTCGGCCGCGGCGTAGTTGTTCATGAGGCCGCTCAGCTCGTCCAGCATCGCCTGGCTGACCACTGTGGAGTCGCCGGCCGCCGTGCCGACCGTGCGCAGCGCCGGTTCCAGGGTCTGCATGGCATGCGCGGTGCGCCGCCGCAGGTCGTCGTCGGTGGCCATCAGTTCGATAGCGCGCTGGCCGTAGGTGACGTACACGACCTCGTAGTGCGCCAGGGCCGGCGTGCGCGCGGCCGAGAACAGGTCGCGCACGTGCAGCAGTGCGGCGAGCACCGCGTCGACGCCCGGCCCCTGCGGGTCGAGCCCGTCGACCCCGGCGCCGGCCAGCGACTCGTCCGCGAAGCACGCGCAGTCCTGGCGCGGCTGCTCGAAGGCGCCGTCCACGCCGACGGCCGTCCACGCGGCGGCGGCCTCCTTCGCCTCCGTGGAGCCCTTGCCGTAGAGCTTGTTCGCCGACTCGATGAAGCCGACCCGCGAGTCGGTGAAGCGAGCCCGCTCACCCAGGTAGGTGGTCAGCGTCCGGTATGCGATCGCCGCCGCCTTGGTGATGCCGATCTGCTGTGTCAGCAGGTAGAAGGCCTTGTTCTGAATGCCGCTGTTGGTATGCACGCCGCCCCAGTCCGAGCAGCTCGACTCGAAGTCCCGGTAGTGCGCGGGGTCGCCGTAGATCGTCGGGTCCGCCATGCTGCGCAGCGCGCCACCCGGGATCTGGCCGCCGACCAGCCAGTCGTGGGCGCCCTTCGAGTAGTTCTCGATGGCCTCGCCGAAGATGTCGGAGAAGCTCTCGTTCAGCGCACCGGACTGGTACATGTACCAGAGGCCGGCGCTGTTGAACGTCACGCCGTGGGTCAGCTCGTGGGCGACCACGTCCACCGTGGTCATGCCCTCGCCGAACACCATCGTGTCGATGTCGTCGGGGATGAACGCGGCGTTGCGCATCGGCTCGTCCTTCTTGCTCCGCACCCGCACGAACGCGCGCAGGTCGCCGCCCTTGCCGTCGTAGCTGTCGCGGCCGAACCGGGAGTGGTAGAAGTCGTAGGTGTCGCCGAGGTAGTCGTACGCGTCGTCCACGTCGTCGATCCCGGTCGCCCCTTCTCCCTCGGTGCGTTTGGGGACGATGGGCAGCTCGGTGAGCTTGTTCGCGTCGTAGATCCGGCGGTCCCTGGCGTGCGCCGTCTTCGGCAACGCGTACACCAGCCGGCCGCTGCGAGCGTCCACAAAGTACGCGTTGGACAGGCCACCGCTCAGGTCGGTCAGCCACACCTGCCAGGCCAGCACGGTGGGCGTGGCGCGGTTCGGCTCCGGGTTCGAGGGCAGCAGGTAGAGCTTCGCCGGCTCGACGAGGCGCCCGTTCGGCATCGCCAGCCGGGCAGTGCGCAGGGCGTCACCGGCCAGGACGGTCGCCTGCGTGCTCCGCACATCGAGCGCCGGCTCGGCGCCGTTGGTGACGAACTCGACGTACTGGCCGGTGCGGTCGAGGTGGATGCCCACCTGGGAGCCGTAGACGGGTACCCCGCCGACATGCTGTTGGAACCACAGGTGCCGCTCGCCGGTGGGCTCGCGCTGCTCGCGTACGGAGCGCAGGGACCCGACCGGGTCAGCGAGGCCGAAGATCCCGGCGTGCTGGCGCAGCCAGCCGGGCACACCGCCGGTCAGCTTGCTGCGAGTGCCCACCATGGACGGTGTGCCCCGCCAGAGATCGTTGGCCACCAACGGCTCCGCGCCCTGCTCCGCGCGCAGCCGGGTGAGTTCGGCGGTGACACCCGGCCGGTGGTAGCCGACTCGCGGCGCGCTCGCCCCACCCCCGAACGGCAGCACCCGGCCACCCGGCGACGGTTCGGCCGATGCCGGCACCGCGACCACCACTCCGGCCGCGACCACCGCGACGACCACGGCCGCCCGGTTCAGCCGGAACGTCCTCGCCGCCAGGATCCCGACCGATGCCCAGACCGTCGCCGCGCCCGCGACCAGCAGTGCGGGGGCGGCCAGGTGGACCAGCGGATCGGCGGCGAGCGCACCACCGGCGACGACGAAGCCGGTGAGCGTGATCGCGTAGCCGCCGGCCGCGACCGCGGCGCCGGCCACGGTCAGTCCTTTGCGGGTGCGCACACCGAGCACCACCATGCCCACCAGCGGCCCGGCGGCCAGCAGCGCCAGCGGCGAACCGCTCAGCAGCAGGGTGATCGGGTAGAGGCGCCCGTCGACCCCGGCCACGGTCCAGTCCAGCGGAACGCCCAGGCTGGCGGCCACCGCCGCGGCGGCACCGCCCGGGTCGGCGCCGAGGAGCCGGCCGATCAGTCCGGCGGTGCTCTGCTCGCCCGCGAGGAGGGCCAGGATCGCCCAGCACACCCCGGCGGTGAGGACGGCCGCGCCAACCGCTTCGGCGGCGAGCAGACCGAGACGGGACCAGCGACGAGCGGACATGGGCGCCCCTGTCGATCAGATCGAGTGATCCTGAGGGGCAGAATGTGCCACGTATCGATCTCCACGTGCAAGACTTGCCGTCCCCACCGCGACGTGCTAACTGTCCACTGTGATCGGAGCGACGTGTTACGCCGGTTGACGGGCCTGCTGCTGGTGTCGGCGCTGGTTTCGGCGCTGGCCGCCGGTTGCGGCGAGTCGGCCGGCGAGCAGGTCGACGTCGCGCTCGTGGCCGGTCAGCTACGCGTCTCGTTCACGACGCGGTGCGAGGTCAGCTATCTGCGAATGAACGCGGTCGACCCGGCCACCGGCCTGGCCGCGCCCGATCCGTGGTGGGAGATCCGGGCCGACCGCGGCGCCCGGGTTCTCGACGCGGTGACGACCGGCGCACCACCCGACGGCTTCACGGAGGTCACCGACCGTACGTCGGAGCCTCCGCCGGAGCGGCTGGACCTCATGGTCAAGGAAGCGCTGATCTTCGTGGGACGGATCGACACCGGCGCGCTCGCGGACGGCGGGCAGCACCGCGTCGAGCTGCGCGAGGCCATGTCCGAGCTGCGCCCGGCCGCGGCACACCGCTGCTGACCGGTCATCACCCGGCCGCGGCCCGCGTGAACGCGAGGCCGGGCCACCCCACGGGCCGGGCGGAGGTCTCCCCCGCCCAGCCCGCGGTGGTCAGGACGCCGCGGTGCCGGTGACCGACAGACCTCGCAGGCGGCCGATGTTGTCGAAGGAGCCGAAGCCCACCCGCCCCGACCCGAATGTGGTGTCCCGGGCCGTCATCAGCGGATCCCGGGAGCCGTCCAGGTAGACCGCGATCGACCCGGTAGCCGGCAGGTGCCGGACCACCACGCCGTGCCACTCCCGATCGACCACCGCCGGGTTGGCGCCCCGGGAACGGCCGTTCCACTGGTAGTCGATCCGCTCGCGGTCGGCGTTGTTGACCTTGAAGATGCCGTTGTGCGGGTAGATCGTGTTGTCCGTCGAGAGGTGGGCGTAGTAGAACTCCGTGTCCGAGCGATAGCCGAAGACGATGATCACGTCGCGGTTGATGATCTCGACCGGTTCGTCCAGCCGGACCTTCGCCCTGATCTCGACCGCGGACAGGGCCGGGCCCGCGGTCAGGATCGCGTACTCGAACGGGCGCCGCGGGCCGGGTCGTTGCGCGCCCGCCTCGGCCAGGATCACCTCGCGGCCGGTGAACAGCCACTTCGCCGGGGTTACCGGCGCCCAGTTCGCCGGCGTCATCGTGCCGCGGACCCGCGTGTGGCCCACCGGCCCCGCCGCGTAGGTGCGGGTGCCGGTCACCTTCCAGATCTTGCCGTTCGCCTTCGCCAGCAGGTAGAGCTCGCCCCGGGAGTCGGTGCCGAACCGCAGGTCCACCCGGTTCGGGTCGCCGGGCGCGCCCGGCGCCGACAGGTCACGCATCCGGACCGGGACGCCGGCCGCGTCGAACAGGTTGAGCCGGTGGACGGTGGCCGCGGTGCGGCCCCGGCGCATCTCACTCGCCTCGGTGTAGAGGACCGACCCGTCGACCAGGTCACCGAAGATGTACTTGCCGCGCAGCGCGGGCACCTCCCGGCCGCGGTAGACGAAGCCGCCGGCCACGGCCACGCCGACGTCGGCCGTGCAGTTCCAGTTCGGCGCCGGGTTGTGGTCGTACGCCGCCACCGGGTACGTGTAGCCCGCGTCGTCGGCCGGCAGCGGCAGCAGGCGGTCACACGGGTTGGTGGCCGTCTTGTCGTAGACGTAGTCGCCCTCGCGCTCGCTCCAGCCGAGATTGTCGCCGGCGCGCACCTCGTAGATCGCCTCGACGGCGTGCTCGCCGATGTGACCCAGGTACAGCCTGCCGGTGGCCCGGTCCCAGCTGAACCGGTGCGGGTCGCGCATGCCGTACGCGTAGATCTCGCCCAGCCGGCCCGCCTGCCCCGCGTACGGGTTCGACGCCGGGATGCCGTACCGGCCGTTGGGGGCGTTCGTGCCGCGCGGGTCGATCCGCAGCAGCTTGCCGTGCGGCAGCGCCAGGTTCTGCGGGTCGGTGTTGCCCGCGCCCTGGCCGCCGTCGCCGACGGCCAGGTAGAGCAGGCCGTAGTCGGCGTCGCCGGGCCGGGCGGCCGGGTTGAAGTTGATCTCCTGGATGCCGTGGACCTGGCCGCCGAAGCCGATCCGCAGCAGTTCGCGGCGGGTGCCGGAGAAGGTGTCGGCCGCCGGGTCGGTGGCCTTCCACTCGTTGACCACCCCGTGGAAGACCGGGTTGTTCTGCCGGTAGTCCGGCACCGCGGTGGTGCGGCTGGCCTGCTCGGTGTGGATCGTGTAGAAGGTGCCGTTGCGCCGGAAGTCCGGGTGGAAGGTGACGTAGCCGAAGCCCTGGCCCAGGCCGCGCCCGGAGAAGAACTGCGGCGCGAAGGTCGCGGCCAGGTCCAGGTAGACGTGCGGCACGCCGTTCTTCACCAGATAGAGGCCGCCGTTGAGGTCGGGCACCGCGCGGCGCCCGGAGCCGTCCGGCACCTCCATGATCGTGTTGATCCGGGCCTTGCGCATGAGCCGGGGGTCGGTCGGCGCCGGGGTCGGCTGGGACTGCGGGAAGCTCGCGTACTCGGTGAGGACCAGGCCGAGCCGCGAGGTCACCGGCTCGGTCGGGATCGGGTCGTAGACCGCGCCGGCGGCGGCGCGGGCCGGAGTAGCGACCAATGTGGACAGTAAGAGCGTGGCGGTGGCGAGGACGGCGGTACGGATACGCATGCGGGTCACCTCGAACCGGTCTGGTAGCGGTACTGCTTCGCGACGTCGCGGGACGACAGGGAGCTGTCGAGGAAGGTCAGGGAGTCCATCCGGCAGTCACAGGGGTTGTTCTCCCGGTTGTTCAGCGGGAAGCTGCCACCGATCTTGATGCCGCGCGGGTCGGTGGCGGTGCTGAGGTGCGGGCCGGGACCGGACAGCAGCCACGGATCATCGGTACGGGTGTAGAACCCCTCCACCGGCTGCCCGTTGCGGTAGAGCGCCATCACACCGGTGTCGAAGTCGAAGGTCGCGGTCAGGTGCACCCACTCGCCGCGGGGCAGCAACGTCCGCCAGTCCGCCGCGGCGGCGAACGTCTGCGAGTTGCCGCCGTCCAGCCGCCGGCCCAGGGCGACCAGCCGCAGCTGACCGTTGACGTCGATCAGTTCGAGCAGGGCCCGGACGGCGTGCCCGTCGGAGTCGCCGGTGAGCACCCCGGCCAGCCCGATGGCGTTGTACCGGTCGGCCGGGGCGGCGGTGTTGGAGTTGAGCGCGGGGGCGTCCATCTGGGCCTTGAACCAGCCCATCACCGTCGTGCCCGCGACGGCGTTGAAGGCGCGCAGCGTGCGCACGCCGCTGGCCGAATAGATGCCGGCCTTCCAGTCGTCGTTGCCGGCCGTACCCGGGTTGACCTGCCGGGTCTGCAGGGACCGGCCGCTGCCCCGGTAGGCGCGGTCCCGGACCCGGGCGCCGGCGCCGCCGTTGACCAGCTCGATCTCGGTGCCGGAGCGGCCCTGATCGGCCTCCAGCGCGGGATCGCCGGGCATCGGATGGTCGAAGTCGTAGAACGCGACCACGTCGGATCGCAGGGACGGATGGATGTCACGCGGACCGGTGCTGCCCAACTGAGTCCCACCCGCGGCGGAAAACCCAGGCGAATTCGCTATTGAAGCAGGTGCCGTGGCGGCGCCGGTCGCGAGGACCGCGGCGACGGCGATGAGCGCACGGCTGGTTCTTCTCATCGGTGCCCCTCTCAGCGTTTCGGTGCGACGGGTGGCTCGGCGGGACGGCCGCCGAGATAGAGCTCGCCGAGTTGCGGGTCGGCCAGCAGGTCCGCGGCCGGCCCGGAGATGTGCACCCGGCCGAGGTCGAGCACGCAGCCGATGTCGGCGGTCCGCAGCGCCCGCCGGGCGTTCTGCTCGACGAGCAGCACGGCGGTGCCCGCGTCGCGCATCCGCGCGACCTGGTCGAAGATGATGCTGGTGGCCTTCGGGTCCAGGCCCATCGACGGCTCGTCGAGCAGCACGACCTTCGGGTCGACCATCAGCGAGCGGCCGAATTCCACCTGCTTCTGCTGGCCGCCGGAGAGCAGGCCGGCCAGCGATCCCCAGCGCTCGGCGACCACCGGGAAGAGGTCCTTGACGAAGGCGGCCCGCTCGGCGACCTTGGCCTTGTCCCGCAGGGTGTAGCCGCCGAGCAGGACGTTCTCCTCGACGGTCATCTCCCGGAAGACGCTGTGCCCCTGCAGCACCAGGGCGACCCCGGCGGCCAGCATCCGCTGCGGGCCGATGCCGGTGACGTCCCGGCCGCCGACCAGCACGCGCCCGGATCGCGGCGGCAGCAGCCCGGCGGCCACCTTGAGCACTGTGGACTTGCCGGCGCCGTTGGGGCCGACCAGGCAGACCACCGACCCGGCGGGCACCGCCACGCTGAAGCCGCGCAGCACCGGGGCGGCCCGGCCGTAGCCGGCCTGCACATCGACGAGTTCGATCTCAGACGCCAAGGTATGCCCCCAACACGCGCTCGTCGGTGCGGATCAGCGACGGCGGGCCCTCGGCGATCGGCCGGCCGCGGTCGAAGACCACGATGTGGTCGCTGATGCTCATCACCAGGTCCATGTTGTGCTCCACGATCACGAAGGTGCGGCCCTCCGCGTTGAGCTCGCGCACCAGGGTGCCGATCCGGTCGAGCAGCGCCGGGTTGACGCCGCCGGCCGGCTCGTCGAGCAGGATCGTGGCGGGCTCGCCCATCAGCACCCCGGCGAGTTCGAGCAGCTTCTGCTGGCCCCAGGACATGGTCCGGGCCTCGACGTCGCCGAGATGCTCGATGCCGAGCCGGGTCAGCCAGCCGCGGGCCCGGTCGACCTCGGCCCGGTGCCGCGCGCCGCGCAGCCCGCCGGCCAGACCACCCGGGCGTACGGCGGCCAGCACGTTGTCCAGCGCCGTCATCCGGGGGGAAGACCCGGCAGAGCTGGAACGTGCGGCCGACGCCGGCCCGGGCGATCGCGTGGGGCGCCTTGCGGGTGATGTCGGCGCCGCGGTAGGTGACCCGGCCGCTGTCGGCCCGGATCATCCCGGTGACGCAGTTGAAGAAGGTCGTCTTGCCCGAGCCGTTGGGCCCGATCAGCGCGTTGACCTCGCCCTCGTGGAAGGACACCGTGGCGCCGTCGAGCGCCACCACTCCCCCGAACGCCTTGCGCAACTCCACTGTCTCAAGACTCATGGCTTGGCCTCCGCCCGTTCCCGCTCGGTCCGCAACTCGGCGGCGGTGACCTCACGGATGGAGCTCTCCGGCTGCTGGCGCAGCCGCCGCCACCGGCCGGTGATCGCGGGCAGCACGCCGTCGGGCATGAACATCACGACCACGCCCAGCAGGATCCCGGTGGCGACCAGGTGCAGCGGCGTGTTGCCGAACTGGCCCTTGAAGTACTCCAGCGCGGTGCCCACGATCAGCGCCCCGGCCAGCGGGCCGAACAGGTTGCGCACCCCGCCGAGCAGCGCCATCAGCACCAGGTAGGAGCCGGTGAGGATGGAGAACTGGAAGACCGGGTCCAGGTCGCCGAACCAGAGCGCGTACAGGCCGCCGGCCAGCGCGGTGAGGGCGGCCGACACCACGAAGACGATCAGCTTGTACGTGAAGGTCGGGGTGCCCAGCGCCTCCGCCTTGTCCTCGTCCTCGCGGATCGCCTTGAGGCCCAGCCCGAAGCGGGACCGGTCGATCACCCACCAGGCCAGCAGCGCGACCGCCAGCAGGCCGGCGAACAGGTAGTAGAAGACCCGGTGGTGCTCCGGGCGCAGCATGCCCGGGAAGGGCCGGGGCACCACCAGCCCGCGCGAGCCGCCGGTCACCGACGCCCAGCTCTGGAAGACCAGCAGCAGGATCAGCACCAGGGCGATGGAGACGATCACGAAGGACGCGCCGCGTACCCGCAGCGCGGCCAGGCCGATCGGCACCGCCAGGGCCGCGACGGCGAGCGCGGCCACCGCCAGGGCCACGAAGCTGGGCAGGCCCGCCCGGGTGACCAGCAGCGCGGTGCCGTAGCCGCCGAGCCCGGCGAGCGCGCCGTGCCCGAGCGAGATGTAGCCGGTGAAGCCGCCGACGAAGTTCCACGAGGTGGACAGCACCGCGTAGTTCAGCACCACGATGCCGGCCGACAGGATGTACGGGTTCGGCGCCAGCGCCGGGAACGAGAGCACCGCTGCCGCGAGCACGAGCAGGCCGGCGACGGGCAGGACGCGCTTAGAAACGCTGGGCAAGACGACCTCCGAAGAATCCCTGCGGCCGGAACGCCAGCGTGGCGAAGAGCGCCAGGTAGAAGATCGTCTGCGCCCAGGTGGTGCCGAGCGGGATCTGCAGCAGGCTCTGGATCAGCCCGAGCAGCACCGCTGCCGCCGCCGCCCCCGGCACGCTGCCGAGGCCGCCGACCACGATGATGGCCATCAGCGGGCCGATCCAGTGCCAGTGCAGCGACGGATAGATGGTGGTGTCCAGCGACAGGGCCGTGCCGCCGATCGCGGCCGTCGCCAGCCCCAGGCCGAAGCCGTAGCCGGCGACCTTGTCGGTGTCGATGCCGACGAGCCGGGCGGCGTCGCGGTGCTGGATCGTGGCCCGCAGCGCCCACCCGAAGGTGGTCTTCTTCATCAGCAGGTACAGCGCCGCGAGGGCCACCACGGCCAGCCCGAAGGCGATCAGCTTGACCACGGCGATGCGCGCGCCGAACAGCCCGAGGCTCGCCGAGCCGTAGCCGAGCTGGACGCGGCGCTGGGTGCCGGTGAACGCGTACCCGAGCAGGCCCTCGATGATCAGCGCGACGGCGAAGGTGAGCAGCACCGACATCATGGTCAGCGTGATCGCCCGCAGCCGGGACAGCAGCGCCCGCTGCAGCAGCACCCCGGCGCCGAAGAACAGCGGCACCGTGACGATCATCGACAGCAGCGGGTCGACGCCGAACCTGCTGTGCGACCACCAGGCCAGGTAGGCCGCGAGGATCAGGAACGCCGAGTGGGCGATCATGACCACCCGCATGATGCCGAAGTAGAGGGTCAGGCCCGCCGCCAGGAGGGCGTAGAGCCCACCCAGCAGCAGTCCCAGGATCACGCTCTGGAGCAGCAGCCCGGCCGACGGCATCGGCGCCTCACCAGGCCGGTTTCGGGTAGACGAAGTCGGCCTCCTTGACCGGCTCCGGCAGCACGATCTTGATCTTGCCGCCGATCCACTGCTGGATCATGTGCGCGCCCTGCGGTTTGCCGGTCTGGTCCCAGCTGAGCGGGCCGACGACGGTCTCCACCTTGTTGGCGTGCACCCAGTCGACCAGCTTCTGCTGGCAGTCGCCCTGCTCGGCGCAGCCGACCGCGGTCACCGCGGCCGCGACGACCTGGCCGGTGGTGTACGCGTTCGCCTGGTCCTCGTCGGGCGCCGCACCGAACTGCGCCGTGTACTTCTCGACGAACTCCTTGTTGCTCTCGTACGGCGCGTCCACGCTGTAGCCGGTCGGCGAGAGCACGCCCTCGGTCTTGTTGCCGATCGCCTTGGCGAACTCGGGGTTGGTCGGCGCCCCGGAGAAGGCCGCGAGCTTGGGCTGGTAGTTCAGCTGCTGCAGGGCGACGATCAGGTTCACGCCGTCCTGGTACTGCGAGCCGCCCACCAGCATGTCCGCCTTCGTCGCGGCGATCTTGGCGGCGACGCCGCTGAAGTCGGTGGTGTTCGGCGGGTAGACCTCGTTGGCGACCGTCTTGATCCCGCCCGCCTCCAGCTTGTCCTTGAGCCCGTACGCCGTGCCCTGCGCGAACGGGTCGTCCATGGCCGCGTAGGCGGCGGTCTTGGGCCGCTTGTCGGCCGGCAGCGCCAGGATGTACTCGGCCAGGAGGTTGTAGTGGTCGTTCGCCACCGCCGGGGCCGCGTAGAACAGGTTCTTGAAGCCCTGGGAGAAGACCTCCTTGGCGGCGCCGGCCGGCTCGACGAAGAGCATGCCGTACTCCTCCGCGACCCGGGCGGCGGGCACCACGAGCCGGGTGGAGAACGGGCCGACCACCAGGTCGGCCTTGTCGCTGCCGATCAACTGCTCGTAGTCCGCGACGACCCGGTCCGCGTTGGACTGGTCGTCCAGGATCTTCAGCTCGATCTGGCGGCCGAGCAGGCCGCCCTTGTCGTTGGTGATCTTGGCCCAGGCCTCGTAGCCCTGCTGCACGCCCTTGCCGGGCTCGGAGAAGTCCCCGGTCAGCGGCAGCGAGATGCCGACCAGGATCGGGTCGTCCGTGCCGGACTCGCCGTCGTCGCCGCTGCACGCGCCGAGGGCGAGGATCGTGGTCACGCCGAGGGCGGTGGCCCATCGGGTACGCCTAAGTGGTGATCGCATCCTCGGAAGCTCCTTTGCCCGGGACGTAAGCGCTTGCGAAAGCGCTTACGTAGCCTAGAGTGTGTGTCAGGTGACTGGCAATAGTTAAGAAACTAAAGCCTTACACTCGGTGATCATCTGGAGAGTGGACGGATGCCCAAGCCCGGCCCGAGGCTGCGCCTCGTCGACGTCGCGGAACGTGCCGGCGTCTCCCTGGCGACCGCCTCCCGGGCGCTCGCCGGGCGCGACGGGGTCAGCGAGGAGGTGGCCGACCGGATCCGGCAGATCTCCCGCGAGCTGGGCTACGTGGCCAACCCGTACGCGCGCACCCTGGCCGGCGGGGTCAGCTCCACTGTGGGCCTGGTCGTGCACCAGGTCGACGACCCGTACTTCTCCGAGATCGCCGGCGGGGTCATCCAGGTCGCCGACGAGCAGAACCTGCTGGTGCAGATCTGCCACTCCGGCCGGGACCCCGACTACGAGCTGCGCCAGATCCGCAACCTCATCGCCCAGCGGGTCGGCATCATCATCGTCGCGGGTTCGGGCTTCGACGACCCGCGCATCGAGGCCGAGGCGAAGGCCGACCTGTCGGCGTTCCAGGGCCTGGGCGGCCGGGTCGCGGTGATCGGCCGGCACTCGCTGGGTGTCGACGCCGTGCTGCCCGACAACGAGGCCGGCGGCCGGGCCCTCGGCGACCACCTGGTCGAGCTGGGGCACCGCCGGATCGCGGTCGCTGCGGGCACCCCGGGCCTGACCACGGTGGCCGACCGGCTCGCCGGGGTGGCGGCCGGGCTGCGCGCGCACGGGCTGTCGCTCGCGGACCTGCCGGTGGTGCACACCGACTTCACCCGCGACGGCGGCCGGGACGCGGCGGACCGGATCATCGACGAGCATCCGGAGACGACGGCGATCGTGGCGCTCAACGACGCGATGGCCATGGGCGTGCTGTCGGCGCTGCGCAGCCGGCGGATCGCGGTGCCGGACCGGATGTCGGTGGTCGGCTTCGACGACGTCTCGGTGGCGGCGGACCTGGCGCCGAGCCTGACCACGGTCCGCCTGCCGATGACCGACATGGGCCGGATGGCGCTGGAACTGGCGCTCAAGCCGCGCGCGGCCCGCGCCCGGCGCCGCTCGACCGGCCACAAGCTGATCGTCCGCGACTCCACCGGCCCGGCCCCGGCCCGCTGACTCACGAGCGGGGCCGGCTCACCCCTCGCCGCTCGCTCAGACGACGTGGGTGCGGTAGAGCTCCAGGGTCTCGTCGAGGACCTCGCGACCCGGGCGGGCCCAGACCTCCTCGGCGAAGACCTCCACCTCGATCGGCCCGGTGTAGCCGGCCGCGTCCACCGCCTCGCGGAAGCGGCGCAGCTCGACACAGCCCGTACCCGGCAGGCCCCGGCCGAGCAGCACCCCGGCCGGCAGCGGCGTGAGCCAGTCGGCCACCTGGAAGCAGGCGATCCGCCGTTCGCGACCGGCCCGGGCGATCTGCTCCCACACCGCGTCGTCCCACCACAGGTGGTACGTGTCGATCACGACGCCGACCGCCTCGGCCGGGTATGGCGCCGCCAGGTCGAGCGCCTGCTTGAGGTTCGACACCACGCACCGGTCCGAGGCGAACATCGGGTGCAGCGGCTCGATCGCGAGTTGCACGCCCGCGTCCAGCGCGTACGGCACCAGCGTCCCGATCGCCGCGCCGACGTGGGCCCGGGCCGCGTCGATGTCCCGGCTGCCGGGCGGCAGGCCGCCGGAGACCAGCACCAGCGCGGGGGCGCCCAGGGTGGCGGCCTCGTCGATCGCCCGCTTGTTCTCCTCCTCCCAGCCGGGTTGCTGGAAGAAGCCGCTGCGGCACAGCGACGTGACGGCCAGCCCCGCGTCGCGGGCCAGCGCCGCCGACTTCTCCACGCCGTACGCCTGGATGTCCTCGCGCCACAGGCCGACGCCGGTCACGCCGGCCTCGACGCAGCCGGCGACGAGCTCGGGCAGCGGCCAGTGCTTGGTGGTCGCCTGGTTGAGGGAGAAGCGTTTCATCGCTGCTCCACCCCCGCCGTCGTCAGCCAGGCCCGGGCCCGGTGGGCGGCGAGATCCGCGTCCGGCAGCAGCCCCGCGGCGTCGGCCAGGCGCAGCAGCTTCGCCAGGTGCCGCGGCGACCGGCCGCTCTGCACGCCGCCGACCATCGTGAAGTGGTCCTGGTGACCGGCCAGCCAGGACAGGAACACGATCCCGGTCTTGTAGTACCAGGTCGGCGTCTCGAACAGGTGCCGGGACAACGTCACGGTCGGCGCGAGGATGCGGTCGTACTCGCCGAAGTCGCTCGCGTCCAGGGCCCGCAGCGCCGCGGCGGCCGGGGCCGCGATCGCGGCGAAGATGCCCAGCAGCGCGTCGGAATAGCCCTGCTCGTCACCGCGGATCAGGATCGGATAGTTGAAGTCGTCGCCGGTGTAGAGCCGGACGCCGGCCGGCAGCCGGCGCCGCATCGCCACCTCGAAGTCCTCGTCCAGCAGCGACAGCTTGATCCCGTCGACCTTGCCGGGGTGCGCCGCGATGAGCTCGGCGACCGTGTCGGCGGCCCGGCCCTGCTCGTCGGCTCCCCAGTAGCCGGCGAGCAGGGGGTCGAAGGCCGGGCCGAGCCAGTGCAGCACCACCGGCGCGTCCGAGTCGTCGATCAGCTGGCCGTAGATGTCCAGGTAGTCCCGGGCCGACCGGGCCGCGGCGGCCAGGTGACGGCTGCACATCAGCACCGGCGCGGCGCCGGCCTCCTGCACGTCGGCGAGCTGTTCGCCGTAGGCCTTGCGGATCTCGTCCAGGGTCGCCGGGCCGGCCGGGAGCTGGTCGGTGGCGACGCCGGCGGCGATCGTGCCGCCCACCGCGGCCGCCTCCCGCGCCGAGCGGCGGATCAGCTCGCGGGCCGCCGGATAGTCCAGGCCCATGCCGCGCTGCGCGGTGTCCATCGCCTCGGCCACGCCGAAGCCGTGCGCCCACAGGTGCCGCCGGAAGGCCAGGGTGGCCTCCCAGTCCACCGCGGGCGGCGCGCCGGGCACGTTCTCCGCGCCCGGGTCCGCCACCACGTGGGCGGCGGCGTAGGCCACCCGGCCGGTGAAGCGGGCGCCGGGCGTGGCCCACTGCGCGCCGGCGCCGGAGAGCGTCAGCGGCCCGTCAGGCAGGTGCAGGGTGCGGGTCACTGCTCGAGCTCCGGCACCTCGACGCGGCGGCCCTCGCGGGCCGACCGCAGGCCGAGCTCGGCCAGTTGCACGCCGCGCGCGCCGGCCCACAGATCCCAGGTGTACGGGGCGTCCTCGGCGACGTGCCGCAGGAACATCTCCCACTGCGCCTTGAAGCCGTTGTCGAACTCCTCGTTGTCCGGCACCTCCTGCCACTGGTCCCGGAAGGAGTGGGTCAGCGGCAGGTCGGGGTTCCAGACCGGCTTGGGGGTGGTGGACCGGTGCTGGATCCGGCAGTTGCGCAGGCCCGCGACGGCGCTGCCCTCGGTGCCGTCGACCTGGAACTCCACCAGCTCGTCGCGGTTGACCCGGACGGCCCAGGAGGAGTTGATCTGCGCGACCACGCCGCCGTCGAGCTCGAAGATGCCGTAGGCGGAGTCGTCGGCGGTGGCCTCGTACGGCTCACCCCGCTCGTCCCAGCGCTGCGGGATGTGGGTGGTGACGTGCGCCGTGACCGCCCGGACCGGGGCGAAGAGCTGTTCCAGCACGTAGTGCCAGTGCGGGAACATGTCCACCACGATGCCGCCGCCGTCCGCGGCCCGGTAGTTCCAGCTCGGGCGCTGCGCGGCCTGCCAGTCGCCCTCGAAGACCCAGTAGCCGAACTCGCCGCGGATCGACAGGATCCGGCCGAAGAAGCCGCCGCTGATCAACCGCTCCAGCTTGCGCAGGCCGGGCAGGAACAGCTTGTCCTGCACCACGCCGTGCTTCACCCCGGCGGCGTCCGCGGCGCGGGCCAGCTCGACCGCGCCGTGCAGCGTGGTGGCCAGCGGCTTCTCGGTGTAGATGTGCTTACCGGCGTCGATCGCGAGGCCGATGGCCTTCTCCCGCTCGCTGGTCACCTGAGCGTCGAAATAGATCCGCATGTCGGGACGGGCCAGGGCCGCGCCGAGATCGGTGGTCCACTCCGTGAGACCATGGCGCGTGGCCACGTCCCGAAGTTTGGCCTCGTTGCGGCCGACGAGCAGCAGCTCCGGCCAGAGCACCGAACCGTCCCGCAGCGGCAGCCCGCCGCTCTCCCGGATGGCCAGCAGGGAGCGGACCAGGTGCTGGCGATAGCCCATCCTTCCGGTGACACCGTTCATGACGATCCCGATCGGGACGCGAGCGGACATGGGCCAACCCCCTAGGTAAGCGCTTTCCTGGAAGGCTACCGGCGCACGGTCGCCACAGGCAAGCGGTTGCCCCCAGCGGCTGATGGGTTAGTCTTCAGCCGTGGCGACTCTGGCGGACGTCGCGCGGCGGGCGGGGGTCTCGACCGCGACCGTGTCCCGCATCATCAACAACAGCCCCAAGCCGGTCGCCGAGGCGCTGCGTGAGCGCGTTCTCGCGGCCGTCGCCGAGCTGCAGTTCGTCCCGAATGCCAACGCGCAACAGCTGGCCAGGGCGGACCGCACCGCCGTGGGCGTGATCGTCCACGACGTCTCGGACCCGTACTTCGCCGAGATCACCCGGGGCCTGCAGCGGGTCGCCACCGACCACGGCCGGCTGGTCATCATCTGCAACAGCTACCGCGACCCGGAACGCGAGCTGGCGTACGTCGACCTGCTGCACGCCCACCAGACCGCGGCGATCGTGCTGGCCGGCTCGGGCTACGTCGACGCGCCGATCACCGCGCGGCTGGACGGCAAGCTGCGGCTCTACCAGAGCACCGGCGGGCGGGTCTCGGTGATCGGCCGGCACGAGCACGCCGGCGACGCCGTGGTGCCGGAGAACGAGCCCGGCGGCTTCCTGGCCGCCGACGCGCTCTACCGGCTCGGGCACACCGCCATCGGGGTCATCGCCGGGCCGCGGCACCTGACCACCACCACCGACCGCCTCGCCGGGCTGCGCCGCGCGGCGAAGGAGCACGGGCAGCGGCTGAGCGCCCGGCAGGTGGTCTACGCCGACTTCGACCGCAACGGCGGCGCCGCGGCGGCCGGGATCCTGCTGGAGCAGAATCCGGGCCTGACCGCCATCGCCGCGCTGAACGACTCCATGGCCGTGGGCGCCCTGGCCTGCCTGCGCGAGCGGGGCATCAGCGTGCCGGGCCAGGTGAGCCTGATCGGCTTCGACGACATGCCGATCTCCGTCGACGTGACGCCGCCGCTGAGCACCGTGCGGTTGCCGCTGGAGGAGATCGGCGTACGCGCGATGTCGCTGGCGCTGCGCGACCGCGACCGTGACCACGACGGCCCGCTGGTGGAGCACGCGGAGGCGCAGTTGGTGCTGCGGGGCACCACCGCCGCCCCGCCACCGCGTTAGACGGCCAGCCGTTCCGCCTCCCGGGCGTCGACGAACCGGGTGTTGGCACAATTCGTGCACTGCGTGAAGTGGCGGGCCGCGCGCACCGGGAACAGCGGGATGAAGAAGAGGCTGAACTTCGTGGTGCGCCTGACCAGCACCTGGGCCGCGGTGACGCCGCAGTAGGCGCAGAGCAGGACGGGAGCCGCGAGCCGGCGGTCCGAGGACTTGAAGCCGAAGATGAGGAACACACCACCGACGGTACCCAGCCCGCGCCCGTGGTGCCGTGGCACGCGACGATCATCGTCGAGCACGCGGTTGTCGTGACGATCTCCCTGATCGCCATCTCCGCGGGGTACGACATCCTGGTCCGGCGGACGAGGATCACCCGGTTCCTGTTCGGCATGCGCGCGGAGCGGGTCCGCGCGGAGAGGACGTGACGATGCGGATCCAGGTCGAGCGGGAGACCGCGCTGTGGTTCGGTCCCGAGTCGCCGGTCCGGGCCGCCTCGGCGATCGCGGCCTTCGGCGACGGCTGGCTGGTCGCCCAGGACGACGCGACGCACGCCGCCTGGCTGCGCCCGGGCGGCGTCACGGCGGTCCGGGTCGTCGAGCCGGTCGAGGGGCACGACACGTTCGGCTCGGCCGAGGGCACCAAGCACCTGAAGCCGGACTTCGAGGCGGCTGTCGCCGTGGTCGCCGGCGGCCATGACGGCGTGTTGCTGCTGGGCTCCGGCTCCACCACCGCGCGGATGCGAGCCTCGCTGGTGACCGGGCCGGATGCCTTCACCACCGCCGACCTGACGCCGGTCTACCGGCGGGTCGCCGAGGCGCTCGGCCTTCCGCTGGAGCGGCTCAACCTGGAGGGCGCCGCCCGGATCGGCGACCGGTTGCGCTGGTTCCAGCGGGGCAACTCGGCCGCCGGGGTGCCGTCCGCGGCGGTCGACGTGCACCTGTCCGCGCTCCTCACGCTCCTCGCTGCCGGGTCGACCGCGCGAGCCGAGCCGGCCGGGCAGCCCGAGCCGGCTACGCGCGCCGAACCAGCCGCGCGGGCCGGACTCGCCGAGGTGGGCAGGCCGCGCCGGTATGACCTCGGCGCGGTCCGCGGCGTGGCGCTGGCGGTCACCGACGCGGTCGCGCTGTCCGACGGCAGGCTGCTGGTCGCCGCCGCCGCGGAGGACACCCCCAACGCCGTCGACGACGGGCCGGTGGTCGGTGCCGCGCTCGCCCTGCTGGACGACGATCGGGTGCTCGCGGTCGCGGCGGTGCCCGACGGCCCGTCCGGGCCGTACAAGATCGAGGGTCTTGCCGTCCGCGGCCCGGTGCCGGGCGGGGTTTCCGTGATCGCGGTCGTGGACGCCGACGACCCGCTCGCCGCCTCCAGCCGGCTCGATCTGCGGGTGAGCTGGTGACGCAGCGGGGTCCCGGCCGCCCTGCCGCGCGGTCCGGGAACCGGTGACGGACAATCATCGACCATGAGTGATCAAGCCGCCCCCCGGGTCCGCGACCTCGACATCGTCGTCTACGGCGCCACCGGCTTCGTCGGCGTGCTGGTGGCCGGATATCTCGCCGGGCACGCGCCCGCCGGCACCCGGATCGCGCTGGCCGGGCGGTCCGCCGAGCGACTGGCGGCGGTCCGGTCCCGGCTCGGCGTGGAGTGGCCGGTGATCGTGGCGGACTCCGACGACGTCCCGGCGATGGAGCGGCTCGCCGCCGCCGCGCACGTCGTGGTCACCACCGTCGGGCCGTACGCCAAATACGGCCATGCCCTGGCGCACGCCTGCGCCGCCGCCGGCACCGACTACGCCGACCTGACCGGCGAGGTGCTCTTCGCCCGGGCCAGCGCGGACGCCAACCACGAGCTGGCCCGGTCGACCGGCGCCCGGATCGTGCACTCCTGCGGCTTCGACTCGATCCCGTCGGACATCGGCGTGCACGTGCTGTGGCAGCAGGCCCAGGCCGACGGCGCGGGCGAGCTGACCGACACCACGCTCGTGGTGACCAGCATGCGGGGCGGGCCCAGCGGCGGCACCATCGACTCGCTGCGCCACCAGATCGACACGGTCAAGCAGGACACTACGCTGCGGCGGCTGGCCGCGAGCCCGTACTCGCTGAGCCCGGCGCGGTCCGAGGAGCCGGACCTGGGCCGGCAGGAGGACATGGTCGTGCTGCGCGGCTCGGAGGTCGACCCGTCGCTGCGCGGCAGCCTGGCCCCGTTCGTGATGGCGACCTACAACACCCGGGTGGTGCGGCGCACCAACGCGCTGCGCGGCTACGCGTACGGCCGGGCCTTCCGGTATCGCGAGGCCCTGAGCGTCGGCACGTCGCCGCTGGCGCCGGTGGTCGCCGCGGTCACCAAGCTCGGCCTCGGCGCGCTGGTCGTGGGCCTGTCGCTGCCGCCGACCCGGTTCGTGCTCGACCGGATCCTGCCCAAGCCCGGCGAGGGCCCGGACCAGCAGGCCCGGGAACGGGGGCACTTCACCATGGACCTGTTCGCCACGACCAGCACCGGCGCGCGCTACACCGCCCGGTTCCGGGCCAAGGGCGATCCCGGCTACGCGGCCACCGCGGTCATGCTCGGCGAGTCCGCGCTGGCGCTGGCGCTGGACCGGGCGGAGCTGCCGGCCTCGGACGGCGGCGTGCTCACCCCGGCGACCGGGATCGGCGACGCCCTGGTCAAGCGGCTCCGCACGGCGGGCCTGGAGATCTCCGTACGGGCCCTGCCCCGGTAGGCACTGTGCGAAATGGGCACCACGGGGTCGCACGGCCGGCCCGGTCGGGGTTACCGTGCCGGGATCGCCCGCATCGCCGCGTGGAGGTCCGGATGCGCAGAGCTGTGCTTGTCCTCGCCGTCGTCCTCACTCTGCTGCCGGCGGCGGCCACGCCGGCCGGCGCCCTGGCCGGCCCGTTCCGGCCGGGCGCCCCGGGCATCGGTGACCCCTACTTCCCGCTGGCCGGCAACGGCGGATACGACGTGCGCCACTACGGCCTGGACATCAGATACACCCCGGCCACCGACGTGCTCGCCGGCACCGCCACGATCACCGCACGCGCGACGCAGCACCTGTCCGCGTTCAACCTCGACTTCGACGGCCTGACCCTGCGGTCGCTGACCGTGGACGGCCGCCCGGCCGGCTGGCAGCGGGCGGACGGCGAGCTCACCGTCACCCCGCGCCGCGGCCTGCGGAAGGGCCGCACCTTCACCGTGGTGGCCCGCTACGACGGCGTGCCCCAGGTCATCGCGGATCCGAACCTCGGCTCGTCCGGGGTGTTCGCCACCGACGACGGCATGGTCATCGTCGGGCAGCCGGAGGTCGCCTCGACCTGGTTCCCGGTCAACGACCACCCGCTCGACAAGGCGTCCTTCACGACCCGGATCACCGCCCCGCAGAGCCTGGAGTCGCTGTCGAACGGGGTGCTGGTCAGCAGCAGCACCCGGCACGGCTGGACCACCACCACCTGGCACGCCCGCGAGCCGATGGCGCCCTACCTGGCCACCGCCACGGTCGGCGAATACCGGGTGAAGAAGTACAAGAAGGCCGGGGTCGCCTACTGGGACGCCCTCGACCCGAAGCTGTTCGCGCCGCCCGCGACGCCGCGCACCGGCTCCCGGCTGGCCCTCACCCAGGCCGGCGAGCCGTCGTACAAGCGGCTCACGCACACCGTCGACGTGCCGGCCGGCGGGGCGAGTCTCAGCTTCCACGTCACCCGCGACACCGAGCCGCAGTGGGACTTCTTCTTCGTCGAGGCGCACACCGCCGGGGCCGACGACTGGACCACCCTGCCGGACGCCAACGGGCACAGCGAGTCGGCGACCGGTGCGCTCTGCGCCTACGGGCCGCAGACGCATCCGTTCCTCGCCCACTATGTGACGCCCGGCGCCGACGACGCCTGCTCGCCGGCGGGCAGCACCGGCAGCTGGTCGGCGGCGAGCGGCCGGAGCGCGGGCTACGAGCAGTGGTCCGTCGACCTGTCCGCGTGGGCGGGCCGGCGGGTCGAGGTCTCGCTGTCCGCGGTGAACGACCGGGTCTTCACCTTCGCGGGCGCCTTCGTCGACGACGTGGTCGTCTCCACCGGCCAGGGCACAACGTCTTTCGAGGACGACGGCGACCCGCTGGACGGCTGGGTGCCCGGTGGTCCCCCGCCCGGCAGCCCGGCCAACCCGAACACCTGGACCGTGGGCACGGTGGACGACTTCCCGCCGAGCACGGGCGACCGGGCCGCGGGGTCGCTGGCCCGCGAGCCGGAGATCATCGACTTCCTGTCCGACAACTTCGGGCCTTACCCGTTCACCGCCGCCGGCGGCATCGTGGACAGCACGGACGCCTTCGGCTTCGCGCTGGAAAACCAGACCAGGCCGGTGTACGCGCAGGCCTTCTTCAGCACCCCGCAGGCCGGCGACGCCGTCGTGGTGCACGAGCTGGCCCACCAGTGGTACGGCGACAGCCTGGCGGTGGCCAGGTGGCAGGACATCTGGCTCAACGAGGGCTTCGCGACCTACGCGGAGTGGCTGTGGAGCGCCCGGGAGAAGCTCGGCACGGAGCAGGAGATCTTCAACCAGTACTACCACGGCTTCGACAACCCGGAGTTCTGGGCGCTGCCGATCGGCGATCCGGGTCCGGACCGCCTGTTCGACTTTCAGGTCTACGTCCGCGGCGCGATGACGTTGCACGCGCTCCGGATGGCCGTGGGCGACCAGGCGTTCTTCACGATCCTGCGGAGCTGGGCGTCGACCCGGCGCGGCGGCACGGTGACCACGCCGGAGTTCATCGACCTCGCCGAGCGGATCTCCGGCAGGTCCCTGGACGCCCTGTTCCAGGCCTGGCTGTTCAGTCCCACCCGCCCGGAGGCGGCGACGCCCGCGGCCACCGCGGTCAGCGGGCTCAAGCTCAGGGTGCCGTCCCCGCTGGTCGACGGCCGGTCGCGCCGCTGAGCCGGTCGCGGGCGCATGGTCCAGCGCGGGCGCTTGGTCCAGCGTTTGGCCAAAATCACCAAGTCCGCCCCCACGCCGAGTCGCGGAGATGATAGTGGAAGGGCGGACGGCTGAGGCCGGCCGTGAGGCATACCCGGTCACAGGCCGGGTCATGCCTGTCCTGCGCCGCGAAGGAAGACCCGGAATGACGACGCTGCCCGCCTCGACCAAGCCCGCCCGCGGACGGCGGTCGTTCGCTGACCTCGGCGTCAACGTCAAGGTGCTCGCGGCCATCTCCATCGCCGCCCTCGTGGCCGTGATCGTCGGGATCAACGGCATCCGGTCGCTCAGCGACGCCAGCGCCAGCGCGCAGCACATTTACCGCGACAACCTGGCCAGCGTCAAGGCGGTGGGCGACATCCAGACGACGGTGACGCAGACCCGCACCGACCTCGCGAACCAGGTCCTGTCACCCGATGCCGCCTCGACCGCCAAGTTCACCCAGGCCGTCGAGACGGACCTGGCCGCCTTCGACGCTGCGATGGCGGCCTACCGCAGCAGCGCGTCGAGCGAGGACCACACCCTCATCGACAAGGTGGAGACGACGTGGGCGGCGTACGTCAAGATCGTCAAAGAGGAGATGCTACCGACCGGGGCGACGCACGACGCGGTCGCCTGGACCAAGCTCCGCGACACCAAGACCCTCCCGCTGCTCAAGGTGATCTACCAGGACGTGGACACCCTGAAGACGGCGGAGACGACCGACGCGGCCGACAGCGCCGCCCATGCCCAGTCGAGCTACGAGTCCAGCCGGCTGACCGCGATCCTCGTGTTGATCGTCGGGGTGCTGCTCGCCATGGGCCTGGGTGCGCTGGTGGCCCGCCGGATCGTCCAGTCACTGACCCAGGTCAAGGTCGTCTGCGAGGCCCTCGCGGCCGGTGACCTGACCAAGACCAGCAACCTCACCTCCGGCGACGAACCGGGCCAGATGGGCCGGGCGCTCGACGCCGCCGTGGGCCGGCTGCGCCAGACGGTGACGACGATCGACGGCTCCGCCGCCTCCCTGGCCAGTGCCTCCGAGCAGATGACCAGCACCGCGACCCAGATCGCCACCTCGGCCGAGGAGACCTCCGCGCAGGCCCAGGCCGTCTCGGCAGCGGCCGAGGAGGTCTCCCGCAGCGTCGACACGGTCTCCGCCGGCAGCGAGGAGATGGGCGCCTCCATCCGGGAGATCTCGCAGAACGCGACCGAGGCGGCCCGGGTCGCCGAGGAAGCGGTCACCGTCACCGCCGCGACCTCGGCCACCATGGGCAAGCTCGGCGAGTCCTCGGCCGAGATCGGCAACGTCATCAAGGTCATCACCTCGATCGCCGAGCAGACCAACCTGCTCGCCCTCAACGCCACCATCGAGGCCGCCCGCGCCGGCGACGCCGGCAAGGGCTTCGCGGTGGTCGCCTCCGAGGTCAAGGACCTCGCTCAGGAGACCGCCCGAGCCACCGAGGACATCTCCCGCCGGGTGCAGGCCATCCAGTCCGACACCAGCGGGGCGGTCGCGGCGATCGAGGGGATCTCCGCGGTGATCGCCCGGATCAGCGACTTCCAGACCACCATCGCCTCCGCGGTGGAGGAGCAGACCGCGACCACCGCGGAGATGAACCGCAGCGTGGCCGAGGCGGCCGGCGGCACCGGCGAGATCGCCCAGAACATCACCGGCGTCGCCGACGCCGCCCGGCTCACCAGCCAGGGTGTCTCCGAGACCCAGCAGGCGACCTCCGAGATCGCCCGGATGTCGAGCGAGCTCAGCGGCCTGGTCGCCACCTTCCGCTTCTGAGCGGCCGGCCGACCCGCCAGGCGTCAATTGCCCGGTTTCTCCCCACCCAGGAAGCCGACGACAAGGCCCAGGATGGTGCCGGCGAGGCCGTACAGCGCCTCCGGCGACGTTTCCAGCTTCAGCGCGTCCGTGATGACTGCCGCCAGGACGATAGCCACGAACACGGCCAGCGCGAGCAGGAACCGTCCGGACTGGAACTTCGTTCCCTGACGGATATCGTCCGTGACGGTGTTCGCGCGCCTGGCCGCTTCAGCGGCTGTGTCCTGCACCTGCCCCGGATCCGTTTCCAGGGCATCGCGAATGGCTTCGCGCACCTTCGGCTGCGCCAACTCAGCCTCGAAGAAGACGCCCATCAGTCCCTCCAGCCCTCATCGAACCGAACGGTGCCGGCGGCGCAAGCCACCGACAGGCGCGGTCCGAGTGCTCCACACCGACGTGGTAAACCGAGTCCAGCACTCGAGGCAGCCGAAGGCAGTCCGGTCCGTGACACTCGACCGAGATCGTGCGCTGGGCAAGCGCTGCCGTCACCGCCCGCCGCGACATCCGTACCCCGCAGCACCACACCGCCTCACCTTCGCCTTCACCTTCGCCATCGCCGCCCAATTCCACGGCTCGTTCTCCGGCGACGAGGCCAACGCCTGCTGCTCGGCCCGCCCAGCCGCGGGCCCCTGAAGGGCAGAAGCGCCTGACCCGGATCAGCGGGGTTTGGGCCCGGCCCGCCAAGTGGTCCTGGGCCGCCGTGCCAGCCCCGAACGGGCACCGACAATTTCGCTTTGCTCTGCTTCTATATAGGAAACACCGGATGGAGATGTGTAGGCTTCTGCCTTTTCGGTTGATACTGGGCGTCGACCGATGGGGTGTTTCCGATGGGGAAGCAGAGCAAAGTAGGTTTATTGGAGCCCCTTCGGGGCGCCATTGGGCGGTGCAAATCGGTCCGAAAGGCATAGAAGCCGTCTGCCTATGAGAGGCACCGGGTGGGGCTCCATCGTTGGGCGGCGAGACCCCGACGGAGACGGGCCGAGACGGCCGAGACGGCCGAGGTCCGTACGGCTCGGGATCGCGTCCGCGGCATCGGCAACCTGGTCGGATGCCGCGCAGCTGGGACCGGCCGGTTGATCGTCCGGAGTGGAATCCGTGGCCGCCGCTGTCGCACGTTCCCGGTAGATTGTCCGGCATGACCGAGGGGATGGCGAGGGTGGTCGCCAGCCGCTATCAGTTGCTGCGGCTGCTCGGACGGGGCGGGATGGGCGCGGTCTGGCACGCGCACGACACCCTGCTGGACCGGGACGTGGCCATCAAGGAGATCTGGCACCCCTCCGCCGGCAGCGGGCCGGTCGACCCCGCGGATCCGTTCATCGCGCGGGCGCTGCGGGAGGCTCGGGCCGCCGCCCGGCTGCGGCACCCCGGCATCGTCACCGTGCACGACGTGGTCACCGACGAGGGCCGGCCGTGGATCGTCATGGAACTGATCAGCGGGCGTTCCCTGGCGCAGGCCATCCAGGAGCACGGCCTGCTGCCCGAGCGGCAGACCGCGGAGATCGGGTTGCAGGTCCTGGAGGCGCTCAGCGCCGCGCATCGCGAGGGCGTCGCCCATCGCGACGTCAAGCCCGCCAACATCCTGCTCGGCACCGACCGGGTGGTGCTCACCGATTTTGGCATCGCCGCGATCGACGACGCCACCGCGCTCACCGCTACCGGGCAGATGGTCGGCTCCCCGGCCTACCTGGCGCCGGAGCGGATCAACGGCCTGCCCGCGACCGCCGCCACCGACCTGTGGGCCGTCGGCGTCACCCTCTACGCGGCGGTGACCGGCCGCTCCCCGTTCCAGCGCGACGACACCCAGGCCACCTTCGCCGCGATTCTGACCAGCCGGCCCACCCCGCCGGCGCACGCCGGCCGGCTCTGGCCGGTCATCAAGGACCTGCTGGTCAAGGATCCGGCCCGCCGGCTCACCACCGAGCGGGCCCGGCAACTCCTGGCCAACGTCGCCTATCCGGCCGGTTCGCCCGGGGCCGGCACACCGGCGCCGGGACAGCGCCGGCCCGCCTGGTGGCCCGGCGGGCCCCGACGGCGACGATCCTCTCCGGACGGCGTGCCGGGCACCCTCCTGGCGCCGCCGCCCACCCTCGCCGCGCCCACCGCTCATCAGGAGCCGCCAGGGAAACGGGGACCCGGTGCGGCTCCCCCGGCACCGAGACGGACCAAACCGGAGCCTGCCATCGCGGAGCCGCATCCACCCGGCGCTGCAACGGGCGAGCCGGCCGGTGCCGCGGCGGGCGAGCCGGCCGTCACCATCGAGCGGGCCGCGGCGGAGACAGCCACGCAAAGCGCAGCGGCAGAAACAGCCACGCAAAGCGCAGCGGCAGAAACAGCCACGCAAAGCGCAGCGGCAGAAACAGCCACGGAGGGCGCCGGGGTGGGGACGGCGAGCACTGTCGCGGCGGAGACGGCCGGCCTGGTGCCTGTCCCGCGAATCCCGTTCGATGCGCTGTGGCTGCCGGGTGCGCAGGCCGTCGGCACCGCGCCGCCGGTCCCGCTTCCCGAGGTGGCGCGCCGGCCCCGGATCCGGACGGTGTGGTTCGCCGCCCTCGCCGTCGGCTCGTTGTTGCTGGCCGGTGGGATCCTACGGGTCACCTGGCCCGAAGCCGGCGACGGCCGCGGCACGGGCCGCGGGGTCGCCGCCGCACCGTCCGGTGGGAGCTCTGCTCCCGCCGGCAGCGGGCCGGTCAAACCGGTGGCCTCGCGCCCGGCCGCCGCGCCGGTCAACCCGTCGCTGGACTCCTGCCTGGTGGGGACGTGGCGGATGACGTCGATACAGGTTGTCAACCATTACGCCGGGGTCGACGCGCGATTCACCGGTTCCGGTGGCGTGCTGACGCGGATCTGGCCGAACGGCAAGGCGATCGACGACTACAGCAAGTCCCTGCCGCTGAAGGCGACCATCAAGGGCGCACGGTACGCCGAGGTGCTCCGCGGCGTCGAGACCTCGCACGTGGAGACGCGGAAGGGACGGCTCTACTCCAGCGAGTTCTCCGGCGGCCGGACGTTCAAGGTGACCCGGAACGGCAAGAAGGTGGACGGCGGGGAGATGATCAGCCCGGCCGAGGACCTGGCCTACATCTGCTCCGAGACCAGGATGACGATCTACGGCAACAAGAACGCCTCCACGCAGAGCTTCCAGCGGATCAGCCACCAGCCGGGATAGGCCTATGCTGCACTGCTGTGGATGACCTTGCGCACGCCCGGGCGCTGTGTGACCAGCTCGGTGGGACCTTCTGCCTCACCTACCTCAAGGGTGTCGGCGCCGCCGAGGCGCTGCGCCGGCTGGGCGGCTGTCCGGACACCTTCCGGGAACGGTCCGCCGCGGAGCTGTCCGAGCAGCGCCGGTCCTTCGACGCCGGCTTCCCGGAGCTCGCCGTGGCGCTGGAGGTCGGCGCCTGGTCGGTGGTGATCGAGCCCGGCGGCTTCCTGGGCGCCGGCCACCCGCTGCTGGAGGCGGCGTCCCGGGGCACCGAGGCGGTCTCGGTGTCCCGCCATGACTCCGCCTCCGCGCACTTCGGGTACGTGGTCGACGGCACCACGATGACCGCCTTCGACCCGGGCTATCCGGCCGCGGAGACCACCTGGGGCGCCGAGCCCGGGATGCTGCGCCACCTGACGGACGCCCTCGGCCTGCGGCCGCAGTCCGACGAGTCCGAGAACACTTGGCAGGACGCCGAGGCCCGGGCGATCGTGCTCGCCCAGCGGCTCACCGGGGCCCGGCTTCCCGCCCAGCCGCTGCTGACCCCGCGGGTGTCGGCCCAGCTGGAACCGTGGTTCGTGGTCCCCGCCGCCGGCGGCGACCTGCTGCGGGCCGACCGGCGCGCCCCGTTCGCCGCGGAGCTGGTCGCCGCCTCGGAGGCCGCCGACCCCGGCCTGCGGCGCGAGGTCGCTGTGGCGGAGGTACGCCGGCAGGCGGCGGTCCTGGGCGTCGCGGACTCCCCCGGCCTCGCGGAGACCCTGGCCGCCGGGACGCCGGTGGCCGTGGACTCGCCGCTCGGCGGGCAGGTGCGCGGCTGGCTCGCGACCGTCCGGCGGGCGAGCCGGGCCGGCGAGGAGCACCGGTTGACCGACGACGAACGCCGGCACGCCGCCGGGCTCGGCTGGTTTCTCGGCGCGCTGCGCGGCGTGCGGGACGCGGACACCCGGGTGGCGCTGCTCGCCGCCCTCAAGCCGTACCGGTCGGGTCTGGCCGGCCTCGCCGACGACCAGGCCCGCGCCGCGGTCCTCGGCGCGCTACGCGACCAGGCTGGCTGACCTGCCGCTCAGCCGGGCGGTGATCGCGCGCAGCGCCGCGATCGTCTCCCGGTCCCGCTCCGGGTCGTCCTCGGTCGGCCAGGCGGCGCACTTGACGATCACCACGTCGGCCGCCGGATCGACGAACAGGTACTGGCCGTGCACACCGAGGCCGGTGAACGCGCCGCCGTCCAGGGTCCACCACTGGTTGGCGTAGCCGTAGTGGTCGTAGCCGCTGGGGCCGAGCGCGCCGATCGCGAGCCCGGGGACGTCGCGGACCTCGGTGCGGCGCACCCAGTCGCTCGGGACGATCTGCCGGCCGTCCAGCATGCCGTCGTGGGCCATCAGCAGCCCGAGGCGGGCCACGTCCCGGGCCGTCGCGTTGAACGAGCCACCGCCGATCGCGGTGCGCGGGCGCGAGCGGGAGAGCCAGTAGTAGGCGTCGCGGTCCGCCCCGATCCGGCTCCACAGCCGGTCGGCGGCGTACCGGGCCAGGGACCGGCCGGTGGCGGCCTCGAGCACCCAGCCGATGAGCTGCGCGTCGAGCGTCGAGTAGTTGAACCGCTCACCCGGCGCCGCGGTGCGGCGGGCGGAGCGCAGCACGTCCGCCACGCTGCCCCGGCCCAGGCAGGCCTCCTCGAAGCGCTTGATGTCCGTGCCGGGCACGTCCCACTGCTCGATGTCACCGACCCCGCTGCTCATCGCGAGCAGGTCGGCGAGGGTCGCGGCCTCGTAGGCCGTGCCGGCGAAGTCGGGCCGGTAGTCGGTGACCCGGTCGGTCACGCTGCCGATCGCCCCCTCGGCCAGCGCGATGCCGACGAGCATCGAGGTCAGCGACTTCGACAGGGAGAAGAGCTGGAACCGGGCGCGCGGGCCGGCGAACCTGCCCGGGTATGCCTCGTGCACCACCCTGCCGCGGTGCAGCACGACGAAGGCCGTGGTGAAGGTCCGGCGGTGCAGATCGTCGAGGCTCAGGTCGCGGCCGTCGAAGGTGTAGGTCAGCTCCAGCGGGCCGGGCCGCCCCGGCAGCGGCCGGTGCACCGCGCCGCGGGCCACCCGCTCGGTGGGCAGCAGCCAGTTCATGTGGGTGAAGGTCCACTCGTTGAACGGGCGCCGCATGATCAGGTCGCCCTGGCGTTCCCACCAGGACGAAGTCGGCTGAACGTGGTTCCGGTCGATCACACTGGTCATAGCAGCCCCCGCTGTCCGATCTACGGTGCGTACGCGACTCGTTACGCCTCGGATAGGACTACGGAGTGGATCGGCGAATCGTTCGGCCCTGTCGAAATACTTTTCGCCGGACTCAGCGGGACAGCGGCAGCACCACCCGGGACGCGCCGAGCCGCACGCCGACCTTCGTGCCGGCCGGATAGCGCAGGGTGTGGTCGCGCTCGGTGGAGATCAGCACCAGGCCGATCCGGTGGCCGGGCGCGAAGACGTGGTCCTCGGTCTGCAGCTTCCAGCTGAACGTGTACGTCTTCCCGGCCCGGATCGGCGTGGTGTGCGCCTTCGACAGCCGGTTGCGCACGTCCAGCCAGCCCCGGGAGACGATCTCCGACGCGGTGCGCGTGGTCACGTACTCCCGGCGGTTGAAGCAGCCCGGATCCCCCGGGATGCCGGGGCCGACGCAGTCCTGCACCGGCAGCGTGCGGACGCCGGCGAACCGGTCGGCGGGACCGTAGTCGACCAGCAGGGCGGTCAGGTAGGGCGAGGCGCCGTCCAGATCGGCCCGGACGGTCACCGTCGGTGTGCCGGAGAGCCGGGTCTCGCGGGTCAGCGGCGCGGACAGGTATGCCAGCCGGTTCGGATCGGCGGTCAGCTCGGCGTCGGCCAGCTGCTCGGCGGTCTGGGTGGGGTCGTCCACGAATGACTCCCGCGTGCCGAAGCCGGACGGGGCGGTTCGCAGCGTGCCCCCCGTACCGAAGAACATCGGGGTCTGCCGCGTGCCCGGCACCGGCCAGGAGCGCGCGGTGCGCCAGACGGTCGGCGCGACCTCGACGTCGGCCATCGGCTCCCGCATGATCCCGGTATCGATCCGGTAGAGCCACTGGTCGAACCAGCGGTGCAGGGTGCTGAGCCACTCGGCGCGCCGGATGTTGAACGGGTCGGTGTGCCCGGCCTGGTGCAGCCAGATCTTGCGCGGCACGTGCCGCTTCGCCAGCGCGTCCCACCACTGCCCGGCCTGCCCGGTCCGCACGTTGTCGTCGTGCAGCCCGTGCACGAGCAGCACGCTGGCGCGCACCTTGGCCACGTCGCGCAGGTAGTCACGCTCGGCCCAGAAGGCGTTGTAGTCGCCGGTGACCCGGTCCTGATCGCGCTCCAGCGCCGCCATGACATCGGCGCAGACCTCCGGATTCGCCCGGGTCAGCACCGCCTTGGCGAGCACGTCGGTGTCCTCGCCCTGGAACCCGCCCGGCGCGACGACCCCGCCGTTGGCCCGGTAGTAGTCGTACCAGCTGGAGATGGCGGCGATGGGCACGATCGTCTCCAGCCCGCGCACCCCGGTGGCGGCGACCGCGTTGGGCAGCGTGCCGTTGTAGGAGACACCGATCATGCCGGTGCGCCCGGTGGACCAGCCGGCCCGCGACGGGCCGCCCCGGCCTCGTCGAAGGCCGCCGCGCGCCCGTTGAGCCAGTCGACGACGGCCTTCATGCCGAGCGTCTCGTTGCGCCCGCCGGAGGTGGGGCATCCGTCGGACCCGCCGCTGCCGAGGCTGTCGGCGAAGACCACGGCGTAGCCGCGTGGCACGAAGTAGTTGTCGAGGTAGCCGGCGAAGGTCACGGTCTCGGCCGCCCGGTCGGCGTCGCTCCCGCCGCTGCGGCGGGCGCCGGCGGCGTCGCGGTCGATGTCGTCGTGATTCGGTACGTCGTTGAGCCCCGCGTAGTAGGGGCTGGCCTGGAAGATCACCGGCACCTTGCGGCCGTCCTCGGTCCGCGGCCGGATGATGCGTACGGCCACCCGGTCGGGCGCGCCGTCGGCGTCACTGTCCACCGTGGTCCGCACCCACACCCGCTCGCGGACGGCCTGGGTGTAGTCGTAGACCGGCTCGGTGCCGGCGGCGGGCGCGGGAACGGGAACGGGAGCGGCCTGCGCGACCGCCGCACCGGCGACCGTGATGAGCAGGGCGGTGCCGGCAGTCAGAGCCCGCAGGAGAATTCGGACTGATCGCATCGGGGACGCCTCCGGCACTCGGGACCAGATGTCGAGCTGACCCTATCGCCTGGCGTCGATGTGCGGGGGGCAGCGCCGCTACCCGGCCACCGTGCTGCGGGCCCTCCGGAAGTCGGGCTCCGCTACCGGCCGGCCGAAGTGGTAGCCCTGGGCGAGGCGGTAGCCGAGGCGGTGGAGTTCGGTGGCTTGTTCGGCGGTTTCGACGCCTTCGGCGACGGCGGTGAGGCCGAGGCCGTCGGCGACCTGGATCAGGGCGGTGGCGATGACGGCGTGCCGGCCGGCCTTGGTGATGGTGTCGACGAAGGTCTTGTCGACTTTGATGGTGTCGACCGGGACGGTCTGCAGCAGGCCGAGGGAGGAGTGGCCCGTGCCGAAGTCGTCCAGGGCGATGCAGACGCCGAGGTGGCGGAGGTCTTTGACGGTCTGGACGCTTTGGCCGCCGCCGAAGACGGCGGTTTCGGTGACTTCGATGACCAGGTGGTGTGCGGGTAGTCCGGTGGTGGTGAGGGTGTGTGCGACCAGGTCGGTGAAGCCGGGTTCGGCGAGTTGGCGGGCGGAGACGTTGACGCCGATGCGGCCGGGTGCGTGGGTGCCGTGGGTGTGTTGCCAGGTGACGGCCTGGGTGCAGGCGGTGTGCAGGATCCAGGCGCCGAGTTCGACGATGAAGCCGTTCTGTTCGGCGACGGGGATGAAGTCGGTGGGGTTGATGAGGCCGCGTTCGGGGTGGTGCCAGCGGATGAGGGCTTCGACGGCGACGAGGTGGGCGTCGGGCAGGGCGACGATGGGCTGGTAGACGAGCCGGAACTGGCCGGTGTCCAGCGCGGTGCGCATCTCGGCGCCCAACCGCGCGTCCGCGCCGGCCTCGGCGTCCAGGCAGGGGGTGTAGCGGTGCTGGCGGCCGCTCGCCTTGGCCGCGTACATGGCGACGTCGGCTCGGCGCAGCAGTTCCCCCGGGTCGTCGGTGCCGTCCGTGCCCGCGATGCCGACGCCGGCGCCGATCAGCAACTTGTGCGCGCCGACCTGGATCGGGACCCGCAGCGCCGCGCAGATCCGGGCCACCATCGCGTCCCCGTCGGCGTCCGAGGCGTCCGGCGCCAGCACCGCGAACTCGTCACCGCCCATCCGGGCCACCAGGGCACCCGGGCGCAGCCCGGACCGGAGCCGGCCGGCCACCGCGATCAGCACCTGGTCGCCGACGGCGTGCCCGAGGCGGTCGTTCACCGCCTTGAAGCCGGTCAGGTCCAGCATCGCCACCTGCGGCTCGCCGGTGCGCAGGGCCGCGCGCACCCGCTGCTCGAACAGCCGGCGGTTGGCCAGCCCGGTCAGGTCGTCGTGCATGGCCAGCACCTCGAGCTGCTCGGCCTGGGTCTGCACCTGCGCCACGAAACCCGACATCCGCGCCAGCACGAGCAGGAACAGCACCACGGCACCGAGCCCGATCGCCAGCCAGCTCACCGGCCGCGTCCCGGCGCCGCCCTGGACGAACAGCACACCCGGGACGACCATCGTCGAGAGGGTCAGCACGGCGAGCCGGCTCTTGCCGAAGCGTTCCGTGGCCCTCGGCACCGGGGGCGCGCTCACCGAGGGGTGCAGGGCCGCGCCGGCCCAGAAGACGTAGGCGATCAGGAACCCGACGTACACGACGTCGCCCATGAGCGCCGGGAACAGCGTGTAGACGACGTTGGACGCCAGGGTCATCCCGCTGCCGGCGATGAGCAACCAGGCGCTGGGCGTGGGGTGGGCGGCCCGGGTGGCGAGCCGGGCCACGACCGCGATCATCAGCACGCTGGCGGTCGGGTAGCCGACGGTGGCCAGGCGGGCGAGCAGCGGTGTCGCCCGGTCCGCGAGGATCGGGCCGATCACGAAGATCCAGTAGACCAGGCCCAGGCCGGCCGCGATGATCGCCGTGTCGACCAGCCCGGCCAGCGGGCGCTGCCGCCGGCTGCGGGCAAGCCCGTAGAGGCCGGCGATCAGCGGCGGAAAGGCGGTCAGGTAGCAGGCGTCGGCCCAGGACGGGTACGGATGCCCGGTGTGCGCCAGGCCGTCCAGCCAGTACAGGAGGTCACCCAGCACCCAGAAGATCTGGCTGACCAGCACGAGGTACCACCAGCGGGCGCCCGCTGGCCGGTGCCGGCGGATGCCGGCGAGCGTGACCAGCACCGCCGCGCTGCCGACCAGCCAGGAGAGCATGGCCTGGGCGGAGTCGGACGGCACGAACGGATAGCCGACGCACACCAGGCCGCCGAGCCCCATCCAGAGCGACCACCCGCGGTTGAACCGTCCCGTCAGCACGCTCGGTCAATCGGTCGGCACCGGCCCGACTTGAGCTTCCCGCCCGGGCGTACCGCCGATCCCGGCGGCCGGGCACAGCGGGCTGGCCGGCGCGCGATAGTGTGCCCCTCGGCGTGTCGGGAAGCGTGTGGGGAGAAAGACCTTGTCGAGTCAGCCCCTGCGCCCGGGCGACCCGGTCCGCCTCGGCGGATACGAGCTGCAGGGCAGGCTCGGCGCCGGCGGGATGGGCACGGTGTTCCTGGGCCGCTCGCCGCAGCACCGGCTGGTCGCCGTCAAGGTGGTGCGCACCGAGTTCATCCGCGACGAGGAGTTCCTCGGCCGCTTCCGCAGCGAGGTCAACCGGGCCCGGCAGGTGCCGCCGTTCTGCACCGCCGAGGTGCTCGACGCCGACCTGGACCACGAGCCGCCGTATCTGGTGGTCGAGTACGTCGACGGCCCGACCCTGACCGACGTCGTCCGTGGGAACGGCCCGCTCTCCCCCGCCGCCCTGCAGAGCGCGGCGGTCGGCATCGCCACCGCGCTGACCGCGATCCACGGCGCCGGGGTCATCCACCGCGACCTCAAGCCCGGCAACGTGCTCTTCGCGCTGGGCGGGCTCAAGGTGATCGACTTCGGCATCGCCCGGCCGCTGGACGCGACCAGCCAGCACACCCGTACCGATCAGATGGTCGGCACCGTCGCCTACATGGCGCCGGAGCGCTTCGACGAGCACCCCGGCCTGCGGGTGAGCCCGGCGGCCGACATCTTCGCGTGGGGCGCGGTGGTGGCGTTCGCGGCCACCGGCCGGACGCCGTTCCAGGGTGACTCGGCGCCGGCCACCGCGATGCGGATCCTGACCCAGCAGCCGGATCTCTCCGGGCTGCCCGCGCCGCTGCGCGGGATCGTCGCCCGGGCCCTGGCCAAGGACCCCGCCGACCGGCCCACCGCCCGTGAGCTGCTCGACCTGCTGCTCGCGACCGGCGAACGGACCATGGCACTGCCGGTCTACCCGGTCCCGGACGACGCCGACCGGCCGGCGTCCGCGCCGCCCGACGCCGGGCCACCGTCCGCGCGGTCCGCGCCGGTGGCGCCGCCGGTGCGCTCCGGGACCGTGGCGAGCGGCGGGCTCGTGGCGACCCGCCCGCGGCGCCGGCTCCGGGTGCTCCTCGCCGCCCTGGCCGCCTTCGCCGTGCTCGCCGGCGCTGGTTGGGCCCTGTCCCGGAGCGCGTTTGTGGAGACGAGCGACGGCGCCGCGCGGCAGCCGGCACCGGGCGCCGGCCCGGCGAGCGGCGCCGCGTCGTCCGCGCCGGCGGCCGCCCCGAGGCCGACCGGGACGGCCGCCATCATGAGCGGGAGCCGGCGCATCCTGATCCACTTCGTGGAGATCGACCGGGACCTCGCCATGCCGTTCCCCGACGAGGTGGTGACGTCCGACGGCACCGGCAAGGACGCGCTGTTCGCCCTCGTGCCGGCCGGGGTGGACTTCATGATCAAGTCGATGAAGCCGACCGACGGGGAGCCGCCCTGCCTCGGGGTCAAGGTGATCCCGGACGACGCGGCGGAACTGGTCGCCACGGAATGCGCGAACACGAGGGCGACCCTGTTCGCCATCTCGCCGACGGGTAAGAAGGACGACAAGGGCCGGCCGACGTTCACGATCCACAACGACGCCCACGGCTCGCTGCAGTGGCAAACCGAGAAGCCCCAGGTCTACGTGCAGTTCTACGGCGACGCCGAGCCCGACACCACCTTCAGCTTCGTCGACCGGGGCGCGCTCTAGCTCAGGCCGAGTCGCGGACGACCAGGTCGGTCGGCAGGATCACGGCCGAGTGCTCCGCGCCGTCGATGTGCGCCAGCAGCAGCCGGACCATCTCGGTGCTCTGCCGGGCCCACGGCTGGCGGATCGTGGTCAGCAGCGGCGTGGTCGTGGTGGCGATCCGGTTGTCGTCGAAGCCGCCGACCGCCACGTCCGCCGGGATGCGCTTGCCGGCGCGCTGCAGCGCGGTGATCGCGCCGGCCGCCATCAGGTCGGAGCAGACGAACACCGCGTCCAGGTCCGGCGCCTGCGCCAGCAGCCGGGTCATCGCCGCCTCGCCCGAGGCCTGGGTGTAGTCGCCGGTGGCGATCAGGTGCGGGTCGCCGTGCCCGACGACGTCGCGGTAGCCGGCCAGCCGGTCGACGCCGCCCGGGGTGTCCAGCGGGCCGGTGACGATGGCGATCCGCCGGCGCCCGGTCGAGCGCAGGTATTCCGTCATCTGCCGGGCGCCGTCGCGGTCGTCGGAGGCCACATAGGTCACGTCACGCTCGTGCCCCAGCGGCCGTCCGCAGACCACGAACGGCAGCCCGCGCTCCTTGAGCTCGGCGATCAGCGGGCTGCCCAGGTGGTTGGAGATCAGCAACGCGCCGTCGACGTGCCCGGCGGTGACCCAGCGGCCGATCCGCTGCCGGTCCTCGCCGGTGGCCGCCACGGTCAGCAGCAGGGTGATGTCGTGCTCGGCGAGCACCTGGGTGCAGCCGCGCAGCTGGTTGCTGAAGTTCGGGTCCTCGAAGAGCCGGTCCTGCGGCTCGGAGAGGATGAACGCGACCGAGCCCGAGCGCTGGGTGACCAGGCTGCGGGCGTGCTGGTTGACGACGTATCCGGTTTTGCTGATCGCGCGCTCGACCGCCGCGAGGGCCTGCCGGCTGACGTTGTGGCCGCCGTTGAGCACCCGGGAGACCGTGCCCCGGGAGACACCGGCCACCGCCGCGACGTCGTCCATGGTCGGGCGGGCACGGAGTCGGCTGGGCTCGGTCACGGTGACATTCTCCCGCCCGGCCACACCCACGCGCAGCCGGGTCGGTGGTCTTCAGCCCAGCCGGACGGGGCGGCCATCAGCCTTTCACCGCCCCGGAGACCAGGTCCAGGCGCCAGTAGCGTTGCAGCGTCAGGAACAGCGCGATCAGCGGCACGATCGAGATCAATACCCCGATGATCACCACGCTGTACAGCGCGGGCACCGTCTGGCCCTGGTTCAGCAGGGTGAACAGGCCCACGGTGACCGGGAACTTGTCGTCGTCGGAGAGCATCACGAAGGGCAGCAGGAAGTTGTTCCAGATCGCCACGAACTGGAACAGGAAGACCGTGACCAGCCCGGGCAGCATCATCGGCAGCGCGACCCGGCCGAAGATCCGGCCCTCGGAGGCGCCGTCGGTGCGGGCGGCCTCGATCACGGTGTCCGGCACGGCCGCGGCCGCGTAGATCCGGGCCAGATAGATCCCGTACGGGCTGAGGATGCTGGGCAGCAGCACCGACCAGTAGGTGTCGGTCATGCCGACCTTCGCCAGCAGCAGGTACTGCGGGATCGCCAGCGTCACGCCGGGCACCAGCACCCCGGCGAGCAGCACGTTGAAGATGGCGTCGCGCCCGGGGAAGCGGAACTTGGCCAGCGTGTAGCCGGACAGCCCGGAGACGAACGCGGACAGCAGGCCGCCGGCCCCGGCGAAGATGAGGCTGTTGATCAGCCACTTCCAGTACACGCCGCCGCCGTAGGAGGACAGGTCGCCGAAGTTGGCGAACAGGTCCCCGCCCGGGGCGAAGGTGAACGTGGTGAACAGCGACGACCCGCTCTTGGTGGCCGCCGCGACCACCCAGGCCAGCGGCAGCAGGCAGTACACCGCCCCGATCAGCAGCAGCGCGGTGGGCAGCCAGGCGGTCCGCCGCCGGTCGCGGCGCCGGCCCGGCGCCGGGGCGCGACCGTCGGTCGCCGGTGCGGAGGTGGCCAGCGCCGTCATCGGTTCTCACCGCCGAAGGCCTGCCGCTGCACCAGGCGCAGGAAGCCGAACGAGACCACGAGGGTGACCCCGGCGATCAGCACCGAACTGGCGGCGGCGGAGTAGATGTCGTTCTGCGCGAACGCGTCGCGGTAGATCTTCATGAGCGGGGTCCACGTCGACGAGATGGAGTTGGTCAGCGAGCGCACGGTCAGCGGCTCGGTGAAGACCTGCAGGGTGGCGATCAGGGAGAAGACCGTTGTCATGATCAACGAGGGCAGCAACAGCGGGATCTTGATCCGGACCGCGAGCTGGAACTCGGTGCAGCCGTCCAGCCGGGCCGACTCGTAGATCTCCGCCGGGATGGCCCGCAGCGAGGTGAACAGCACGATCATGTTGAAGCCGACGCCGCCCCAGACCGCGATGTTGACGATGGCGAAGAACACCGAGCCGCCGGTGAGCGGGTCGGGGGCGGGCAGCCCCAGCCACTCGGCCAGGTCGGTGAACGGGCTGACCGCCGGCAGGTACAGGAAGCCCCAGAGCATGCTGGCGATCAGGCCCGGCACCGCGTACGGCAGGAAGATCGCCAGGCGCGAGAAGCGCGCCAGCCGGACCCGCGGCCGGTCCAGCAGCAGCGCGAAGAGCAGCGCCAGGCCGAGCATGATCGGCAGCAGGGTCAGGCCGTAGGCGACCACCCGGCCGGCGCTGCCCCACAGCTCCGGATCCGACAGCGCGGTGCGGTAGTTCTCCAGCCCGGCGAAGATCTCCGTGCGGGAGTTGCGGCCCAGGCCCAGGCCGCTCACCTTGACCTTGCGCAGGCTCAGGTAGACGGCGTACCCGACGGGCAGCGCCAGGAAGAGGATGAAGAGCACGATGGCCGGAGCGAGGAAGAGGTACGGCACCCCGCGGGATGCCGCACCTCGCCGCGACCGGCCGGTGACGGCCGATGACATGACGAAACCTCTCAGCTCGTGACCTTGAAGCCGTTCTTCTGCATGTCGGCCACGGTGGCCGACTGCATGGTGTCGACGGCACCCGAGAACGGCGTCTTGGCGGTGATCGCCTTACCGAAGGCGTCCTTGTAGGTGTCGTAGGCGACGTTCACGTTCGGTCCCCAGACGAAGCCGGACGCGGTCTCCGCGATCGCCTTGGCGGAGGTGTAGAAGTCCTTCTGCTCGGCGAAGAAGGCCGGCGGCTGCTGCAGCAGCGGGCTGGACTGCGCCTCCCGGGCGGCCGGATAGATCGCGCTCTCCTTGATGAGCAGCTCGGTGGCGGCCGGGTCGGCGTTCATCCAGGCGGCGAACTTGACCGCGGCGGCCTTGTTCTTGCTGCCCGAGGTGACGCCGGTGGAGGAGCCACCCCAGCTGCCGGTCTTGTTCTCGCCGGCGGCCCACTGCGGCATCGGCGCCATCGCCCACTTGCCCTTGGTGGCGGGCGCGTTGCCCTCCAGCACGCCGGGCGCCCAGATGGCGCTCGGCCAGGCGATGAGCGTGCCGTCGTTGAGCGCCTTGTTCCAGGCCGGGGTGTACATCGGCTTGTTGTCGATGGCGCCCTCGCCGACCAGGCCACCCCAGTAGTCGGCGACCTTCTTGGTGGCCGCGTCGTTGACGCTGACCTTCCAGGTCTCGCCGTTGATGCCCCACCAGGAGGCGCCGGCCTGCTGCGCCAGGCCGGTGAACCAGCCCGGGTCGTTGGCCGAGAAGGTGGTCAGGTACTTCTTCGGGGCCTTCTGCCGGACGGTACGGGCGACCTGGGCGAACTCGTCCCAGGTCTTCGGCACGGTCAGGCCCAGCTTGGTGAACTCGTCGGCGCGGTAGTAGAGCATCATCGGGCCGGAGTCCTGCGGGATGGCGTACACCGCGTCGGTGCCCAGGGTGACCTGCTGCCAGACCCCCTCGGCGAACTTGTCCTTGACCGGCGCCGCCTCCTTGGCGATGTCGGCCAGCACGTCGTTGCTGACCAGGGTGGGCAGCGCCTGGTATTCGACCTGGGCGAGGTCCGGCGGGTTGCCCGCCTTGGACGCGGTCAGCAGCTTGGTGACGATGTCGCCGCCGCCGGCCTGCTTGCTGAGCGTGACGTGGATGTCGGGGTTCGCGGCGTTCCAGGCGTCGACGGTCTTGTCGATGTTCGGCGCCCAGGACCAGAACGAAAGGTCGACCTTGCCGCCGGGCTGCGCGGTCTGGTCGGTGTCACCGGAATCGCTGGTGCAGGCGGCGCTCAGGCCGGCGGCCAGCACTACCGCGAGCAGCTTGGCGCCGAACTTGGCTCTCATGGTCGCTACCTCTCCTCGAGATGTCTATGGCTGTGCAGATGTCATGGCTGTAGAGATGTCTATGGCTGTGAGCGCTCACAGCCTTAACCCACATTGCCGCAGTGTCAAGAGTTGCCATCACGTTAACTACGCAGGTAGAAGGTGTGTAATCATGCCTGTGCAAGGTTGGGAGCGCTCACAGAACGGAGCCGTACATGCCGCTCATCCCGGGGATGGACCGGATCGCCTACGGCGGGGACTACAACCCCGAGCAGTGGCCGGAGGAGGTCTGGACCGCCGACGTGGCGCTGATGCGCGAGGCCGGGGTCAACCTGGTCAGCCTCGGGATCTTCGCGTGGGCGATGCTCGAACCGGCGCCGGGCGAGTACGAGTTCGGCTGGCTCGACCGCAACCTCGCCCTGCTGCACGACGCGGGCATCGCGGTCGACCTGGCCACCCCGACCGCCGCCCCGCCGCCGTGGTTCCGGCACCGGCACCCCGACTCCGCCCCGGTCACCCGCGAGGGCGTGCGGCTGGGCGGCGGCGGCCGGCAGTCGTTCTGCCCCAGCTCGCCGGCGTACGCCGCGGCCTCGGCGGGGATCACCGAGCAGCTCGCCCGCCGCTACGCGGATCACCCGGCGCTGGTGCTCTGGCACTCCCACAACGAGTACGGCGGCGTGAACGCGTTCTGCTACTGCGAGACCTCGGCCGCGGCCTTCCGCAACTGGCTGCGCGACCGCTACGGCGACCTGGGCAAGCTCAACGAGGCCTGGGGCAGCACGTTCTGGAGCCACCGGTTCGGCGACTGGGACGAGATCGAGCCGCCGATCATCACGGCGACCACCGCCAACCCCGCCCACGAGCTGGACTTCTTCCGCTTCTCCTCGGACGCGCACCTGGCCAACTTCCGGCGCGAGCGCGACATCCTGCACCGGCTGTCACCGGGCGTCCCGGTCACCACCAACTTCATGCTGGCCAACTGCAAGAACATCGACTACTGGAAGTGGGGCGCCGAGGTCGACGTGGTCTCCAACGACCACTACCTGCAGGCCGAGCGCGCCGACAACCACATCGAGCTGGCCATGTGCGCCGACCTGACCCGGTCCGTCGCGCACGGCCGGCCCTGGCTGCTGATGGAGCACTCCACCAACGCGGTCAACTGGCAGCCCCGCAACCTCGCCAAGGGACCGGGCGAGATGCGCCGCAACAGCATGCAGCACCTGGCCCGCGGCGCCGACGGCATCCTGTTCTTCCAGTGGCGCGCCTCGCGGTTCGGCGCGGAGAAGTTCCACTCGGCGATGCTGCCGCACGGCGGCACCGGCACCCGCACCTGGCGGGACGTGGTGGCGCTCGGCGCCTCCCTCGGCGATCTGGCCGAGCTGCGCGACAGCCGGGTCACCGCCGAGGTCGCCCTGCTCTGGGACTGGGAGTCGTGGTGGGGGCTGGAGCTGCCCTGGCGCCCGTCGCAGGAGCTGAGCTTCCGGGAGCGGCAGGAGGCGTTCTACGAACCGCTGTGGCGGGCGCACCGCACGGTGGACTTCGCCCACCCGGAGGCCGCGCTGGGGGCGTACCCGCTGGTCGTGGCGCCGAGCAGCTATCTGCTCACGCCCGGCGCGGCGGACAACCTGCGGAGCTACGTCGACGCCGGCGGGACGCTGCTGGTCTCGTACTTCTCCGGGATCGTCGACGCGCACGACGCCGTGCACCCCGGTGGGTATCCCGGCGCGCTGCGTGACCTGCTCGGTCTCGGCGTCGAGGAGTTCGAGCCGCTCGCCGCCGGCCGCACCGTCCGGCTGGACGACGGCCGGACCGCCGACGCCTGGGCGGAGCGCCTGGAACTGCGGGGCGCGACGGCGCTCGCGTCCTACGCCGACGGGCCGGCGGCCGGGCTGCCCGCGATCACCCGGCACGAGTACGGCAAGGGCCAGGCGTTCTACGTCTCCACCCGGCTGTCCGGTGCGGGCACCGCGGCGCTGCTGGCGACCGTCTCCGCGGCCGCCGGCCTGCCCGCGCCGGTGGACCTGCCCGCGTCCCTGGAGATCGTCAGGCGGCATTCCGCCGGCCAGGAGTACCTCATCGCGATCAACCACGGGCAGCAGGACGTCGTCGTGCCCGGCGACGGCGTCGACCTGCTCACCGGTGACCCGGTGGCCGACGGCCTCCCGGTCCCCGCCGGAAGCGTCCGCGTCATGCGACGCGGCAGTCGATAATCCCCCGTCCCTCCCGAGGAGCTCCTATGCTTCGCACACCCCTGGTCCTCACCGCTGCTGCGGCCTTGTTGATCGCAGCGGCCCCCGCGCAGGCCGCCCCCGCCGGCGACGTGCGCAACCCCGGCTTCGAGTCCGGCCTCACCGACTGGTCGGAGAGCGGCGCACGATCGGCCGGCTTCACCGAGGCCGGCGGCTACACCGGCGGTTACCAGCTCACCCACTACGCCGACACGGCGTACCGGATCACCACCAGCCAGCCGGTCACCGGGCTCAAGCGCGGCACGTACACGCTGAGCCTGCGGGTGCGCTCCGGCGGCAACCAGCCTTCGGCGTACGTGGGGCTGAACAGTTGCGGCTCGGCCGAGGAACGGGCCGCGATCCCGCGCACCGGCGCCGAGTGGGTCCGGCTCGCGGTGACGGTCAAGGTGACCGGCGGGCGCTGCACGATCGTGCTGCACTCCGACGCCACCGCCGGGCAGTGGACCAACTTCGACGACGTCACCTTCGCGCCGACCGGCACCGCGCCGGGCACCCCGCTGGCGCTCACCGGCGCGGACGTCTCGCACGTGACCAAGAACGAGGACCACGGCGCGGTCTACCGCACCGCCGCCGGGCAGCGCCGGGACCCGTTCCGGCTGCTGGCCGACAACGGCGTCAACGCCATCCGGCTGAAGGTCTGGGTGCACCCGGCCGACGGCTACAACGACCGCGAGGACGTGCTGGCCCAGGCCCGCCGGGCGAAGGCGGCCGGGCAGCAGCTGCTGATCGACTTCCACTACTCCGACGCCTGGGCCGACCCCGGCAAGCAGAACAAGCCGGCCGCGTGGGCCGCGCTCAACTTCGCGGAGCTGAAGCAGGCCGTCTACGACCACACCTACCGGGTGCTGCACGACCTGCGGGCGCAGGGCACCCCGGCGGCCATGGCCCAGGTGGGCAACGAGATCAACGGCGGCATGCTCTGGCCGGACGGCCGCTGGGACAACTGGGACGGCCTGGCCGCCCTGCTCACCGCCGGCAGCACGGCGGTCACTGCGGCGTCGCCCGGCACCAAGGTCGTGCTGCACCTGGCCGAGGGCGGCAACAACGGCGGGCACCGCTGGTGGTTCGACCAGGCGACGGCCCGCGACGTGCCGTTCGACGTGATCGCGGTGTCGCACTACGTCTACTGGCACGGTTCGCTCGGCGCGCTGCAGGCCAACCTCATGGACCTGGCGGCCCGCTACGGCAAGCCGGTGATGGTCGCGGAGACGGCGTACGGCTTCACCACCGCCGAGAACGACCACGAGACGAACATCTTCAACCCGGCGCTGGCGACCGCCGGCGGCTACCCCGCGACGCCGCGCGGCCAGTCCGACGCGCTGCGCGACATCCTGACCGTGGTCGCCGGGGTGCCGAACGCGCTCGGCGTCTACTACTGGGAGCCGACGTGGACGGCGGCGCGGGGAGCTGGCTGGGACCCGGCCGACCCGGCGTCGGGTGACGGCTGGGAGAACCAGGCGCTGTTCGGCTACGACGACCGTGCCCTGCCCGCCCTGTCGGTGTTCAAGAGATTCTGAACGGCACAGACCGGCCGGTCACCGCGCCCCCGCGGTGACCGGCCGGCGGCTCATCCGATGGTGATCGGACTGACGATCTCGGCGGTCGTTCTCCAGGGTCAGCGGTTGTAGCGGCGGTCCAGGGCGGGGTTGTAGGCGTCGAGGGCCGCGTCGTACGGCGCCACGGCCGGGGCAGCGGCGCGGGCGGTGGCGGTCGTCGCGGTCAGGCCGGCCCAGCGCTGCACAGCGGCGGTCGCGGTGGCCGCCTCCGGGGGCGTCAGCAGGCCGATGTTCGCGCCGTGGTTGGCACCCGGCGCCACGTAGGACAGCGAGTCCCGGGTGCCGCGGCCCAGATGGAACGGTTCGGCGCCCCACGGGTCGTTCTGGCCGTACACGAAGAGCAGTTGGCCCGCCGAATGCCGGACCCAGAGGTCGATGTCGGCCATCGCCAGGGGCTGGAAGCGCGGGTGCAGTTCGCGCGGCAGGTACGACTCGGCGCGGTCCTGGCCGCGGTAGCGCTGCAGTTTCGCCAGGTGCGGCAGCTTGATCACCGGGTAGCCGAGCTGGGTCGACGCCTGGAAGTAGTAGGGCACGTAGCCGGTGATGCCCTGGTCGGTGTTGGAGTCCAGCCCGTAGACGGCGTCCAGCCAGCCGAAGATCTGCTCGTCGGAGGCGGTCGCCGCCGGCACCGACCCGCACTGGCTCAGGCCGCTGTACTGCCAGAAGGCCCAGGTCGTGCCGTTCACCATGAACTCGAACGCCCGGTCGGCGGTGCGCACGATGGTGAACGTGCGCCCGTTCTCGGTGGCCCAGGCCTGATAGCGCGCGACCAGCGCGGTGCGCCGGCGCAGGGCCTCGACCTGCACGGCGTCCAGGGCGGCCCGGCAGGCCGGGTCGGTGCCGACGGTGGTGAAGAACCGGTCGTACGCCGAGTCCTCGAAGTTGACCACGTCCTGGGGCGCGACGTAGGCGACGGTGCCGTCCACGTCGGCGGGGTAGAACCGGCGGTGGTAGATCGAGGTCATGCCGCCCTTGCTGGCCCCGGTGGAGATCCAGTTGGCCGGGTAGAGCGGCGCCAGCGCCCGCACGATGCGGTGGTGGTCGGTCGCCGCCTGCCAGATGGTCAGGTCGGACCAGTCGGCCGGCTCGGGCCGCGACGGGGTGAAGAACCGCTGCTCCACGGAGATCTGGTTGCCGTCGATGAGCCGGGTGGGCTCGGCGCGGAAGATCGAGGCGGGCACGCCGTACCCGGTGGTGTGCAGGACCGTCGGCCGGTCCGTGCCGCGGTGCAGCAGCGTCAGGCGCTGCTGGAACGTCCCGGCGGCGGGGTGCCGGTGATCGGCGGCCTGGGTGATGGTCAGGACGAAGAACCGGTACGGCGCGGGCGCGACCCGCTCCTCGACCACGGTCAATCCGGGCACCGCCCGCAGCCGGGCCAGGATGTCCTCGTCGGCGGCCACCGCCGGGCCCGCCACCACCACCGGGGTCGCCAGGATCACCAGCGCCGCCAGCGCTGTCCACAGTCGCCTCACGTCATCCCCCATCGCCGCGCGTGCATCGACGCCCGACCATATCGCGTCTCGCCCGGCGGGTGCAGACTGGTTGCCCGGCGGGTGCAGACTGGCGATGCCGGAATCCCGGCGCCAGCACAGGAGGCCCGCCCGATGCCCGACGGCACCCTTCCCCGCGGGGCGGTCCGCGCCTACGTCGAGGGCCTCAGCGAGCGGGACCGCGCCGACATCGGCGCGGACGTGCTGGCCCGGATCCGCGACGACGGCTACACCCTGGCGAATCCGTACGACGCGGTCGACGCGGGGATCCGCCGCACGCTCGCGGCCAGCGGTGTCGACGTGCCGGGCGGCATCCACGCCGGCGGGTTCCCGCACCGGTCGCCGCACGCCCGGGCCCACGGCGTCGGCGACGGCATGCTGATCCTGCTCGACACCGGGCTGCGGCCGCTGCTGGACCGGGTGGCCGGCATCCTCGTCACGTCCCAGCTGACGCCCGCGCGGGACGCCGACGGCGCGGCCCGCTACGAGGCGGCCGTCCTGCAGCAACGACAGCGGCGCGCCGCGGCCGACGAGGCGTTCGCCGAGGCCGTGGTCGCCTATCTGGGCCGCGACGCCGGCGGGCCGGCGGAGGCGCCGGGCACCCTCGGCTTCCTGATGGCCCGCTCGGCGGAGCGTTTCGTGCTCGGCCACGAGTACGGCCACCTGCTGGCCGGCCACCAGCACACCCCGCCGGGCGGGGACGCCCGCAGCTCGCGCCGGGAGTACGAGGCCGACGAACTCGCGGCGATGCTGATCCTGCGCGGCGTGGACCCGGCGGCGGAGTTCCGCTGGCGGGCC
>NZ_QHHV01000177.1:0-19029 GCF_003947245.1 Actinoplanes sp. ATCC 53533
AAGCCGTACTGGTCGGGTCTGCGCTTCCTCACCGAGCGCGCCCTGTCCCGCGAGATGGAGAATCTCGAGCCGCCGTTCCTGCGCCAGAAGGGCGACGGTCCCTACCGCGCCACCTGGGCCAGCCACGACGACTACCTCAACGACCTGCTGACCTTCCTGTTCCACGCGATGAACTACGACCCGCAGTACGGCGCCGACCTGGAGACCCGCGGCGACTGGCTGATCAGCACCGAAGCCAGCTTCGCGAACGCCCTCGACCGGGCCATCTTCCACGAGTTGCAGGCGATCTGCCGGATGCCGCTGTTCCGCCTCCAGCTGATCATGGTGGCCACCGCCGACCGCAACGACGGCATCCACGACGCCATCGCCAACAACTACGCCGGCGCGCTCGATCCGTGGAAGAAGATCTACGAGGCGACGATCGCCGCGCGCGGCTACCAGCTGCGCAAGGGCATCACCATCGAGCAGTTCGCCAACATCCTGGCCGCCATCACCGAGGGTTTCGCCGTGCACCACCTCGGCGATCCGGCCGCCAACATCATCGGCGCCAGCCCGACGGAGGACAACCTGGCCGGCATGGCCGTGCTGGCGGTCATGAACAGCTTCCTCGAGCCCGCGGGCGAGTCGAGTGGGCTGACTCTGCGTGAGGAGTTCGAGCGCTACGCGCCCGCACCACGCGCTGCCGAGCACACTATCGACCACAGCGGGGACTGACATGACGAGCACTATCGAGCCGACCACGATCCGCCCGGCGGCCAAGCCGTCGTGGTGGGACCGGCAGGGCGACCTGATCATGCGGCGGCCGTTCAACGAGTGGACGTTCACCCACATGAACTGGATCATGCCGACGGAGTACGTGGCCCGCAGCGGGCCGCACCTGCCGCTGCCGCTGAGCCCCGACCCGCTGGACCTGACCTACCGCTTCGACGACCGCGACTACACGCTTTCCGACCTGCACCGCCACACCAACACCACGGCGTTCGTGGTGCTGCACCGCGGCGAGATCGTGCACGAGACGTACCCCGGGGTCTTCGCCGGTCCGCGCAGCCGGATGCAGCTGTTCTCGATCTCCAAGTCGGTGACCTCGATGCTGATCGGCATCGCGCTGGCCGACGGCGCGATCGGCAGCGTCAAGGACCGGGTCACCGACTACCGGCCCGACTTCCGCGGCACCGCCTTCGAGGAGTCGACCCTGGCCGAGCTGCTCGACATGACCAGCGGCGTCGGCGACGCCGAGGTGTGGGACGTGCCGGACAGCGGCATCAAGCGCTTCGAGCAGGCCATCATGGGCGGCGGCGACATCGCCGAGGTCATCCGCGCGGCGCCGCGCCGGGCGGCCCCGGGCGAGCGGTTCAACTACTCCACCTTCGACGCCCAGATCCTCGGCTGGGTGCTGGAGGCCGCCACCGGCCGCAGCCTCGCCACCTTCGCCGCCGAGCGGCTGTGGAACCAGATCGGCGCCGACCGGGACGCCTATTTCTGGCTCACCCGGGCGCACCCCCGCACCGCCATCGGCGGCGGCTCGTTCAACGCCACCGCGCGCGACATCGCCCGGCTCGGCCTGCTGATGGCCAACGACGGCGTCGTCGCCGGCCAGCAGGTCGTGCCCCGCGAGTGGGTCCGCCGCAGCCGCGGCAGCGAACTGCCGCAGCTCGCGGTCGGCGCGCTCGGCCCGAGCGGATACGACCATTACGGGTACGCCAACCAGTGGTGGACGCTCGGCGAAAGCTCCTTCAACGCCTTCACCGGCCTCGGGGTACACGGCCAGTACCTCTTCGTCGATCCCACCGCCGACATCGTGATCGTCAAGTGCAGCGCCTGGCCCACCCAGGACGACGAACGCCGCGACCACGAGACCATCACCGCCCTGCGCCGGGTCGCCGACCACTTCGCCTGACCCGCTTTTCGCTCGCTTTTCCCTCCCGCTTCACCATTCCGCAATTCACCCCGGGCTCCCGCATGCCCACATTCACCGTCCTTTGAAAGGGATCGATAGATGAACTCTGCCCGTTTCCATGCCTGGGTCGCGGCTCTTGAGGTCGCGTTGCTGAGTACCGCCATCCTGCTTTTCGCAGGCTCACCGGCCAAGGCGACCCTGGCATCCGGCACGGTCCTGCTCAGCGCGACCGCGACCCTGCCGGCCGAGCTCTCACCCCTGGCGACCGGGAAACGCATCGCCTACGTCTCCACCAACGTCACCGGTAGCACGATCACCGCCACCGGACTGGTCATGACCCCGAAGACCAACAAGAAGAACAAGACCGTGGTGTGGGGACACGGCACCACCGGCCTCGCCGACAAGTGCGCACCCTCGGCGAGCCAGGCGGTCTTCTGGCCGGAGGCCCGGGCGGCGATCGCGGCGCTGCTCGCCAAGGGCTGGACAGTGACCGCTCCCGACTATCCGGGGCTGGGCACGCCGGCGGCGCACCCGTACCTGATCGGCCTGAGCGCGGCCCGCTCCATGATCGACAGCGTCAAGGCGGCCCGGAACCTGGACAGCGCGCTCACCACCTCGTACGCGGTCGACGGGCACTCGCAGGGCGGCCAGGGCTCCCTCTTCGCCGGCCAGCTCGCCGCCAGCTACGACGGCGCCCTGGTCCTCAAGGGGGTGGCCGCCATCGCCCCGGTCTCCAACGCCGACATCTTCGCCCCGCTGATCCCGGGCACGCCGGGCCAGGGCTACCTGGTGATGGCCCTGTACGGCCTCAGCACGGTCGACACCACCTTCAACCCCAACACGGTGCTGGCGCCGCCGGCCAAGCAGAAGACGTCCGTCCTGCAGACCGGCTGCCTGTACGAGATCCTCGACGCCTATGCCCCGCTCACGGCCGAACAACTGCTGGTGGGCGGCGCACTGCCCGACGCGGTCCTGACGAAGCTCGCCATGTACGACAACCCGGCGCAGTCGGCTCCCACCGCACCGGTCCTGGTCGTGCAGGGCACCGACGACGAGGCGGTGCCGTACTTCCTCACGGCCGACGTGCTGGTCGGCCAGTTGCAGGCGTACGGGACCCAGACCGTGGACTTCCTCCCGGTCAGCGGCGCCAACCATGACGGCGCGGTCTTCGCGACGACCAGCCAGGTCGCCGACTGGATCGCGGCCAGGCTCGCCTGACGGCGGGCCGACTCCCCCGGTGACGGCGCCCCGCGCCCCCGCCCCCGCCCGGGGCGCCGTCACCCCAACCCCGATATCCCTGAGCAGTGAGGCAAGATCCATGAACTACTCCGTCAGGCCGCCGGCCACGTCGTTCTCGACCCGCGCCGGCGCGTTCAAGATGCGCCGCTACCTGAACGGCCGGTCGCTGAGCAGCCCGCCGCACTCGTCGCGCGCCACGGAACTGTGGGTGCGCGGCATGACCGTGTCCCAGCTCAAGGCGCTGGCCTGGGGCTGCACCCCGTACCGGGCCCGCGCGGTGATCGAGCTGGCGCTGCGCGCCCGCCGCGAGGACGAGGCCGTGACGGCGCTCGGCGAGCTGAGCCTGCTGCCCCCGCTGCAGGAGGGCCGCCTGTTCCACCTGGTGACGCTCTCCTGGGCGGCCATCACGGCCCTGCTCGCCGCGGAGACGGCGCGGTCCCGGTGGCTCGCGTACGCGCGCTTCGCCGACCTGGACCTCGACGACCAGCAGGCCCTGCTGCTGTACCTCAACGCACCGTCCATCGAGGAAGCCCACCCACGGCTCTGACAGCCGCGCCGGCCGCCGCCGCCTGTGTCAGCACTCACGGCGGCAACCGGACTCATCGATGCCACAGCGCCGTTGAAGAAAGTTGGAAGCCGCCGCGGCGAACCCGGCGGTGCGGAAAGGAGGTGAATGAGATGCAGGAGTCCGCTGACGACGTCACGCGCGCCGAAGCGCTGTTCGCCTCAGATCTGCAGGCAGCGGACGTCAGCGACACCGAGGTCGTCGACCGCACGGTCACCGACCTGCTCCGGCATGACGGCCCGAAGGGCTGTTCGGCCCGGATGGCGTACGAGTTCGGCGAGCACCCGGACCTGGCGGCAGAGCGGATGCGCTGGGCACGCGAGGTGGTGCGCCACCTCGTCGGCGCACACCGATAGGCCATCCATCCGGAAGCACGGCGCCCGACCCCTTCCACCGGCCGGGCGCCGTCCCGCTCCGGCCTAGGCCAGGGCCTCCTTGCGCCCGTGCTGGGCGTTGTGGACCTCGGCCGGCACCCGGAGCCGCTCGTCGGCCAGCAGCCGGCGGACCTCGCCCATGGACGGCCCGGCGGTCGCCGCGGCCAGTTCGTCGAAGAGCGCCACGTCGACGGTGTCCTCCGGCTCGGGCATCGCGCCCCACAGGTCCCACGGCAGCAGTTCCACGTTGTCCAGCGCGGCGGCGTCGCGCATCAGGTTGGCGGCGATCCACCAGTCACCGGCCTCGTTGAGGAAGGTGAGCCCGAACCGGCCCGGGTCCGCGTGCCCGGCCCGCACCCGCGTCCAGGCGTCCCCGGCGATCACGAACTGGTCGCGCGGCACGTCGGTCAGGTCGAAGCTCAGCGCCAGCTGTTTCCGCTGCAGATCGTCGATCTGCGCGTCGACCAGCCGCCACCGGCCGCCGTCGAAGTACTCGGCGACCCAGTGGTCCTCGAACCAGCCCGGCTTGAAGTACGCCCCGAAGCCGCACCGCGCACGGGCCGGCACACCGCGCGCCCGGAACAGGGCGACGGCCAGGACGGAGAAGCCCCGGCAATTGGTGGCGATCCGCTCGCCGGGCTCGCGCGGCACGTCGAGCGGCCGGTCGTCGCGGCTGGTGATCGCCTCCAGCACCTGCTCGACCCGCCGCAGGTTGACCCGGTCGCGGTCCGGCTCGGCCAGGGTCACGCCGTACGCCTCGGCCCAGAACTCGTGGATCAGCAGGCCCTGCACCACCCGCGCCACCCCGGCGGCGTCCGCGGGCAGCCCGTCCAAGAGACCCGCGTACTTCCCGGCCGTCGTCATGACACCCGGCTCAACCCATTCGGTGACCATCACCGTCTCCTCCCGTGCTGCGACTTCCTCAGCGAACCGCCTGCCCCAGGGGCCGGGTCAAGCCCCTCGCGCGCCGCGCGAAACTGTCGTACCGCTGTGGTCGGATGTTCCCGTGCGGTTCCAGCGGCGCGACACCGGGCAGGGCAGTGAGTTCCGGATCATCGAGGTTCCCGGCGAGTTGCTGCCCGCGGTGCGAAAGACAGCCTTCACCGACGGCGGCGATCACTGGCGCAGGGTCTTCCCCGCGGACACCCCACACCTGGACCGGGCCTGGGCGAACTTCCAACGGCTGATCGAGCCGTGCCTGCGCCAGGCCGCCGGCCTCGATCCGGTCCCCTGGCAGGGCGCGCTGGCCGAGGTCTGCCGGCGGCTGAACGGTGCCGGGGTGGATTGGTGGCTGACCGGCAGTGCCGCCCTGGCCGTCCGCGGCCTCCCCCTCACCCCGGGCGACCTCGACCTCGTCGTCTCCGACGAGGATGCCCGCCGGGTGGGCGACCTGCTGCTCGACGGCCTGATCGAGCCGGTCGCTCCGGCCGGCTGGTTCTGCCGCTGGTGGGGCCGCGCCATGCTCGGTGCCCGGGTGGAATTCATCGGCGGCGTCGGCCCGGCCGCCGACGAGCCCGAGGTCACCGACTTCGGCCCGGTCGCGGCCGCCCGGCTGGAGACGGTGCGCTGGCGGGAGCACACGATCCGGGTGCCACCTGTCGAGCTGCAGCGCGCCGTCAGCGCCCGCCGCGGGCTGCCAGACAGGGTGCGACTCATCGACACATGGCGGCAAGCGAGCCCACCACGAAGAAGGACGCACACAACGACGAGGTGACGGCGACCAAGGCCCGCACGGCGCCGACCGCCCAGGACCAGGGCCCGCCCGCTCAGGGGCGATTGACGGAGCCCGCTCAGGGCGACGGGCGGAGCCCGCTATCGGCTGCGGGCGGAGGCCGCTCAGGGACGACGGGCGGAGCTTGCGATCGGCTGCGGGCGGAGCTTGCGATCGGCTGCGGGTGTCTCGGCGACGATGCGACCGCCAGTCGGCGTTCTTCATCCCTCCGAGCGACAAGCGGAGCAAACTCCTCAACTTACTGTGACGTGCCGTACAAACCGGAGCCAAGTCCTCAACTTAGCGGCTAGCTTTCCGATGCGGAGGTCGAACCTCCACCCAGGCTGCTGCGAAGGACGACGATGACGACAACTGCGGAACGTGCCACTCCACCGGCTGGACTCCCCGGATCGTCGGGGGCGGACCGCCATGCCGGCAGGTGGTGGGCGCTGGTCGTGCTCGCGCTGGCGCAGCTGATGGTCGTGCTGGACGCGACGATCGTGAACATCGCGCTGCCGACCGCGCAGGCCGACATCGGCTTCTCCGACTCCGGCCGGCAGTGGGTGGTCACCGGTTACGCCCTCGCCTTCGGCAGCCTGCTGCTGCTCGGCGGGCGCCTGTCCGACTTCTTCGGCCGCAAGCGGATGTTCATCATCGGCCTGGTCGGCTTCGCCCTGGCCTCCGCGCTCGGCGGCATGGCGCAGAACCTGGAACTGCTCATCACCGCCCGGGCTCTGCAGGGTGTCTTCGGCGCCGCGCTGGCACCGGCCGCGCTGTCGCTGCTGACGATCACGTTCACCGACCCCGCGGAACGCGGCAAGGCGTTCGGCATCTTCGGCGCCATCTCCGGCGCCGGCGGCGGCATCGGCCTGCTGCTCGGCGGCGTGCTCACCGAATACGTGTCCTGGCGCTGGTGCCTCTACGTCAACCTGGTCATCGCCGCCATCGCGGTGTTCGGCGCCATGGTGAAGCTGCGCGACGAGCCGATCGCGGCGCACGGCAAGCTGGACCTGGCCGGCACCGTCACCGCCGTCTCCGGCCTCGTCGCGCTGGTCTACGGGCTGGGCAACGCCGAGTCGCACGGCTGGAGCGACACCTGGACGCTGGGCCCGATCATCGCCGGCGTCATCGTGCTCACCGCCTTCGTGCTCATCGAGCTCCGGGTGCCCAACCCGCTGCTGCCGCTGCGCGTCGTGCTCGACCGTAACCGCGGCGGCTCCTACGCCTCGATCGCGATCGCCGGTGCCGGCATGTTCGGCATCTTCCTCTTCCTCACCTACTACCTCACCAGCATCCTGGCCTTCACCCCGGTCGAGACCGGCCTGGCGTTCCTGCCGATGCTCGGCGGCGTCATGCTGACCGCCACCACCGCCGGATCGTTCCTCACCCCGAAGATCGGCCCACGCCCGCTGGTCCCGCTCGGCGCGCTGATCGCCGCCGGCGGCATGCTCCTGCTCACTCGGCTGGATCTGGACTCCACCTACGTCACCGGCGTGCTGCCCGGCCTGATCATCGTCGGCCTCGGCCTGGGCCTGGTCTTCGCGCCCACCCAGAACGCCGCCGTCTCCGGGGTGGAACACCGCGACGCCGGCGTCGCCTCGGCGATGATCAACACGGTGCAGCAGATCGGCGGCTCGATCGGCACCGCGCTGCTCAGCTCCTTCGCCGCCACCGCGGCCAGCAACCACCTGGCCGGCAAGACCCCGACACCGCAACTGGCGGCCGAGGCCGCGCTGCAGAGCTACCACACCGTGTTCTGGTGGTCGGCGGGCTTCTTCGTCATCGCGGCGATCGCCGCGGCCGCACTCTTCCGCACCGGGCCGCTCGCCGTCGACCCCGACGCTCAGCCGGTCGTCGCCCACTGACCCATCCGGAACGGGAGCACTGCCGGCCCGGCGCCGATGTCGCCGCAGCCGACCGACCAGGCCCGGCGGTACTCCACGAACGCGCGCGACGGCCAGGCCAGCGGAGCACTAACCGCCGGCCTGGCCGTCGGTGATGGTGCGCATGACAAGCGCCTCGAAGGTCGATTAATCCTTTCAATCACCTTTGTCGGAACCAAATCAATCGGCCTGATAGATCTTGGTAGCTTCTATCCACTAGGAAGGCTTCTGCTCGGTTTACGGCAGTCTGTTTTCCAAGCGCTCGGATCGGTGGACTTGGTTGACACGAGGTCTCACGGGGCTCCCGGTGAGCCCGCAGCGCGAGACCTTCGGCCGCGACCTGACGGACGCTCACGGCCGGCGGAGGTCGGCATGGGCGGCGCGGAGGGCGTCGACCTCCCTGTCCGCGCCCGGTGGTCGCAGCCTGTCGAGCTCTCGCCAGGCCTCGTCGAGCGCTTGCTCCAGCCCCACGTGCTGACGCCGGAACTCGGCGCGCAGTTTGTCGATGCGCCTGACCCAGCCGGCGGCAGCCGCTGGGTTTGGCCGCTCCGGCTCAGGTCGCGGGGCCTCGATCGGCACGATCGCCGCCAGCGGGCGGCCGTCCTCGGTGACCACTGTGGTCTGCTGGGTCAAGCCGGCGAGCCGGGCGAGCTGCACGAAGCGCGTGCGAGCCTCCACCAGCGACAACTCCAGGCGCGGATGCGACAAAGGGGCGGCGGGTTCAGCCATACCCCGATGATGCCGTCACCCTCTGACACTTTTCCGAGACGGCGCCAAAAGGCCCGACCGGAGCCGGGCCCGCTCGCGCCAGAAGGCCCGGCCGGAGCCCGGCCGCCGCTTCAGACCGCGACCACGCCAGGACGCCCGACCGGGCCCTGGCCCCGCGTCAGACCGCGACAACGCCAGGACGCCCGGCCGAAGCCCGGCCCGCCTCAGACCCGCGACAACGCCAGGGCACCCGACCGGGCCTGGCCCCGCGTCAGACCGCGACAACGCCAGGACGCCCGACCGAAGCCCGACCCGCCTCAGACCCGCGACAGGACCGCCCGACCGAAGCCCAGCCGCCGCCTTCAAACCCGCGACAGCGCCCGGTCGCTGACCACGCACTGCATGCCGAACTGCCGGGCCCGCCGCATCGCGAAATCCGTGAGGCCCGGCGTATCCGCGTAGTCCAGGGCGTACAGGTCCAGCTCGAGCTGCAGCAGCTGCTCCGCGATCTGCGCGTGGAACTCCAGCACGTCCCCCGGCCACGGCGCGTAGCCCTCGTTCGTCCAGCGGGCCGAGAATGACTCGAAGACCACGCCGTCGACCAGTTCCGCCAGCCGGGGCAGCATGCCGAAGCCGCGGTTCGCCAGCAGGTACGCCGGCTTGGCCTCGGTGCGGATCGCCGCCACCAGGGTCAGCAGGTGCGGCACGTCCTCGGGGAACGTCAGTTCCACGTTCAGGGTGTCCATGAACAGTCCCGCGAAACCCGCCGCCATCGCGTCCTTGGCCTGGCCGATCACGTGTTCCACCCAGAGCGGATGCCCCACCTCGACGAACGCGCCGCCCCAGTCCGGGTTGCGCTCCTGGCGCTGCCACGGCGCCGGCGGGCCCTGGTCCTCCGACAGCGAAAGATAGCCCAGGGTCTGCACGCCCTGCTCGGCGAGCCGGGCTAGTTCCTGCGGGCTGTAGAACTCCGGTTGCAGGACCACCCGCGGGTACGTGGCCAGCTCGTCGAGGTGCTTGTCGCCGTAATAGAAGCAGATCGGCGGTTGCGCTGTCATGCCGGCCATCCGTTCTCGCGGTACCAGGTGTAGGTGGTCCGGACGCCTTCCTCCAGCGTCACCGCCGGCTCGTAGCCGGTCAGGTCGCGCAGCCGGGTCAGGTCGGGGCAGCGGCGTGGCACCGAGCCCGCCGGCGCGGGCAGGGGTTCGATGACCGGGCTCGCGCCGGCCAGCCGCAGCACCAGTTTGGCCAGGTCGCCGATGTTCGTCTCGTCGCGGTCGTTGCCGATGTGCACGATCTGACCGGCCGCCCGCGGGGCCGCCATCAGCCGCAGCATCGCCTCCACCGCGTCGTCGACGTGGCAGAAGGCCCGGAACTGGTCCGCGCCCGGCACCCGGAACGGGTCGTCGCCGCGCTGCGCGCGCAGGGACATCTCCGGGATGACGTGGTCGGCGCCCATCCGGGGCCCGTACACGTTGTGGAACCGGCCGACCACCGCCTCGAAGCCCTTCGCGCGGGCGGTGTGCAGGAAGGCCGCCTCGCCGAGCAGCTTGCTGACGGCGTACGCGAAGCGGGGTGCGGTGATGTCGGAGATCATCACCGGGATGTCCTCTCCCGTGGGCACCGCGACGATGCCCGCGTCGACGCCGCCGGCGTAGACCTCGCTGGTGGAGGCGAAGAAGACCCGCTCGCCCGGCGCCACCCAGTCCAGCAGGTGCATCGCGGCCAGGGTGTTGACCCGCACGACCCGGGCCGGGTCGGCCTCCACGTTGCGGACGCCGACGACGGCCGCGAGCAGGTAGATCTGGTCCCAGCCGGGCGGCAGCCCGGCGAAGGTGACGGGGTCGGTCAGATCCCCGGAGATCACGTGTACGGCGGGAGCCGCGCGCAACTCGTTGAGGTCCCGGTCCTCGCGGCCCCGGGAGAAGTCGTCCACGATGGTGACCTCGTGGCCCTCGGCGACCAGCCGGCGGGCGAGATGCAGACCGATGAAACCCGCGCCACCGAGCAGCAGGGCCCTCATGCTGTGCCCTCCTCAGGCATGCTCTTCTGGCCCGCGCCTGCGAGGCCGTTGTCGACTACCGCCGGGTGCCGCTCGGTGCAGGCGATCATGCCGCCACCGCCGAGTTGAAGCGGGGCAGGTAGCCCAGGCCCGCGTACCGGATGCCGGCCGCGGTGACCGCCTCGGCGTCCAGCACCCGCCAGGAGTCGTAGATGAAGGCCGGCCGGGCCTCGCCGAGGATCTCCGGGATCCGGATCGCCCGGTAGTCGGGGTGGTCGTTGATGATCAGCACCGCGTCGGCGTCGGTGAACGCCTTGTCGAGGCTGACCGGGTCGCCGCCGTACTGGCGGATGACGTCGTCGGTGACCATCGGGTCGTGGCCGGTGACGGTGATGCCCGCGGCGGAGAAGGCCGGCATCATGAAGGCGATCGGGGTGCCGCGCATGTCGTCGGTGGGCGGCCAGCCCTTGTACGCCCAGCCGAGCACCGCCAGCCGCGTCCCCCGGGTCTCGCCGCGGGTCTCCTGCAGCATCCGCACCACGGTCTCGGCGACGTGCACGGGCATGAACTCGTTGAGCTCGCGGGCCCGGCCGACCAGGAACGGCTCCCGGGCCGGGCCGGGTGGCGACTGAGCACTGTCGATCATGATGTACGGGTCCTTGGACAGGCACCCGCCGCCGACGTACCCGGGCTTGGACAGGTCGGGCCGCGGGTAGTCCGCGTTGGCCGCCCGGATGACCTCCAGCGGGTCCAGCCCGTGCCGCTCGGCGACCAATGCGATCTCGTTGCCGAACGAGTAGATCAGGTCGGTGTGGCAGTTGTTGGAGAGCTTGACCAGCTCGGCGGTCTCCAGGTCGGAGACCTCCACGATGGTCCGGGCCAGGCCGCCGAAGAACTCCACCCCGGCCCGCAGGCTGGCCTCGTCGAGCCCGCCGATCACCTGGGGCAGCTCGACGAGCTCGCGCAGCGCCTGGCCCTGGATGGTCCGCTCGGGGGCCATCACCAGCTTGACGTCGTCGCCCCAGGCCGCGCGCAGCTCCGGCAGGACCACCTGGCGGCTGGTGCCGATCGGCACGGTGCTGCGGACCACCACGAGGGTGCCGGGGGCGCACCGGGCCGCGACGCTGCGGGCGGCGGCCGCCAGGTTGGCCAGGTTGGGCCGGCGGGTGCTCTCGTCGACCGGCGTCGACACGCTGATCACGGCGACCTCGACGGTGTCCCGCGGCAGTTCCGTGCCGACGTGGATGCGCGTGTTGATGTGCTCGGCGAACACCTGCTCGACGCCCGGCTCGAAGATGTGCGACCGGCCGCGCGACAGGGTCTCCAGCACGCCCGGTGACACGTCCGAGCCGTGCACGACGAAACCCTTGTCCGCCAGCGCGGCGGTGAGCGTCAGCCCGACGTAGCCGAGCCCGACGACGCCGATTGTCTTGGGCATGTGCGAAATCCTTCCGTTCAGGTGCGGAGCAGGGATGAAGCCGTTCAGGTGCAGGGTGGGGTGAGGCGGTCGAGTTCCAGCACGGTGACCGTGCCGGCGAAGCGTTCGGTGCGATACCGGCCGCAGGCCGAGCGGATGTCGGCGGGCCGGGTGGCGTAGTCGACGCTGAGCACGAACTTGCCCGCGTCGCGCAGTGCCCGGGTGTCGGCCAGGTTCTCCGCGCAGAAGTCCTGGGTGCACGGCTCGTCGGTGGCCAGGAAGAACAGCTCCTCCATCGCGATGCCGTCGATCGCCGCGGTGTAGCCGCCGAAGTGGCGCAGCTCCGGCGAGTTCTGCGGGACGATGAGAAACCCGGGGCGCCGGTCCTTGGCGTACGCGCTGATCCGCGCGATGAGCGCGGCCATCGCGGCGCCCAGCGCCGCGCGGTCCCGGCCCTGGGCATAGCCGGGATCGATCTGCTCGTAGGCGAGCGGGGTGTCGAGATAGACCCCGTCGAAGCCGGCGCGCAGGGCCTGGTCGACGCGGGCCCGGATCACCCGTGCCCACCAGCGCTCGTCCCAGTAGCGGACGAAGTACTCGCCCGGCCAGTCGTCCCACTCGTTGGCGATCAGGTCGCCCGCGTCGCGGCGCAGCGCCGGATACTCCGGCCGGAAGTCCTCGATGCTGCCGATCTCGAAGTACGCCAGCACCCGCTTGCCGGTGCGCCGCACCTCGCGGATCTCCTCGGGGCGGAAGTAGTCGGCGTGCGCGTCGCGCGCCAGGTCGACCACGGCGAGCTGGTAGGGCCCGGAGGCGACCTGGTCGAGCCGGCCGCCGGCATAGCCCTGCAGCTGGTAGGCCCAGCTGGAGATCCGGCCCGGCTCCGGGGGCGGCGGTGCGCGGTCGATCCCGGTACGGAGCACCAGGACGGCGCTCGCCGTCAGCGCCGCCACTACGATCAGGGCCCCGAGCACCAGCCCGCGCCGCCGGTGCGTCATCCGGCCTCACCCGCCGCCCAGATGTCCTTGATCGACGTGGTCAGGTCGCGGGCCGGCGCCCAGCCCAGCTCCTCGCCCGCCCGCCGCACGTCCGCCTGGATCCATTCCACCGCGGCCGACCGTTGCGGCCCGGCGCCCTGCTCGCGGATCTCACCGCCGAAGCCCGCGGTCTCGGCGAGCAACCGCACGGCCTCCCGCGAGCCGACCGCGCGGCCGCTGCCCACGTTGAAGACCCGGTGCCGCAGCCGCGGCGCCCGCAACACCGCCGGGATCACGGCCGCGAGGTCGCGGACGTCGACGAAGTCCCGGTACGCCGACAGCGGCCCCATGGTGATCTCGGCGTCCCCGGTGGCCAGCGCCGCCCGGATCCGCTCGGCGGCGCGGCCCAGCATGGTCTCCGCCGACATCCCGGGACCGATCGGGTTGAACACGCGCAGCGACGCCGTGTCGGCGATCCCGCTTTCGCCCGCGAGCCGGAACAGCCGGGTGCCGGCCAGGTGGCTCACGCCGTACGCGGCCACCGGGCCGCATGCGTCCTCCTCGGTGACGGCGCGACCACGCGCGACCACGCCGTACTCTCCGGCGGAGCCGAGCCGGACCAGCCGCACGCCGGGCGGCGCGGCCGACGCCGCTTCCAGCAGCTTGGCCGCGACCAGGGTGTTGCCCCGGATGAGCTCGGAGTCGGTGCCGCCGAGCCGCCCGACGCAGCTGACGATCGCGGTGGGCGCGTGGTCGCCGATGACCTGGGCCAGGCCCCGAGGGTCGCCGTCGATCAGGTCGTGGTCCCGGCGGCCGGGGCAGATCACGGCGCCGATCCCGGGATCGGCCTCCAGCGCGGCCCGGACGTGGCCGCCGATGAATCCGGAGGCGCCGAAAAGCAACACCCGGGAACTCATACCGGCTCCTTGGAGCGCTGGGGCAGCAGGATCGGCAGCAGGCTGGCGCAGGTGCGGTTGGCCTCGTCGTAGTCCTCCGGCCGGCCGATGTCGAGCCAGAAGCCCTCGAAGCCGTAGGTGGCCGGAAAGTCGCCGCGGTCCAGCAGGTCCAGCACCAGCTGGTCGAAGCCGAACGGCAGGCCGGGCGGGTAGGGCGCGAGCGCCCTGCGGGACATGCCGTAGACGCCCATGCTCACCGGATAGCTCAGCACGGGCTTCTCGCGGAAGCCGACGATGTGGCCGTCCGCGACGTCGAGCACCCCGAAGTCGATCTTGTGGGTCTGCGCGGCGGTGGCGACCGTGAGCGGGCTGCGGCCGAGGCTGTGCGCGGTGAGCAGGTCGGCGTAGTTGAGGTCGGTCAGGATGTCGCCGTTCATCACCAGGAACTCGTCGGGCAGCGCGTGCTTGATGCCGAACAGCGGCCCGATCGTGGACAGCGGCACGTCCTCCTCGACGTAGTCGATGCGCAGCCCCCAGCGCGCGCCGTCGCCGACGAACGCCCTGATCAGCGGGCCGAGGTGGTTGATCGCCAGCGTCACGGACGTGAAGCCGAACGAGGCGAGCTGATCCAGCACGATCTGCAGGATCGAATGATGGTCACCGATCGGCATCAGCGGCTTGGGCAACGCCGTCGTATACGGCCGCAGCCGGACGCCTTTGCCGCCGGCAAGGATCACTGCGTGCATCGCGGACCTGCCTCCCCATGTATCGGAACTACCGGTAGTGCCGGGCCTGGCCGAGAATTCCGGCCAGGCCGAGGACGAAGAGCGCCTGGAGCAGCAGCACGCTGCCCAGGTAGAGCGAGGTGTCCACGAGCGCGGACCCGGAACGGCCCAGCAGCGGAACGGCGCCGAACACCGCGCCGAGGCCCACGTGGACGGTGATCGCGGCCAGCATCGAGGCGCACAGCCAGCCGAAGCGGTCGCGCCCGGCGAGCAGGAAGGCGAGCAGGTACGCACCGCCCAGCGCGACGTGGGCGACGGTCATCACGATCCCGGCGGCCGAGAGCAGGCCCAGGTAGGACAGCCCGGCCAGCAGCGCCACCGCCGGGATCGCCGGGGCCAGCAGGCAGATCGCCACCTCCCGGCCCAGCAGCAGCCAGACGCCGCGCACGAACGCCGCGGGCCGCTCGACCCGGCGGACGAGCGCGACCGCCTGCGGCCGGAACCGCTCGGCGCGCCACTCGACGACCCCCATCGTCAGGATCAGCGGCGCGGCGGCGATCGCGATGTCGAGCCGGCCCAGCAGGTACGGGGCCTCGGCGTGCAGCAGCAGCACCGCCGAGCACAGCGCGTACCCGCTGACCCCGAGCAGGCCCGGCACCTCCGGTCGCAGCGCGCGCAGCAGCGGGACTTCCCGCACCGCCGCGGCCCGGCTGCGGTGCACGGCCAGCAGCACCGCCAGCACGAACGCGGCCAGCACGCACCCGGCCGCCACCCCCACCGACCAGGGCCGCAGGCCCGGGCCGAGGATCAGATAGGCCGCGCCCACCAGGAACGCCGGGGTCATCGCCAGCGCCAGCCACGGCTCGCGGCGGTAGAAGACCAGGACCGTGCTGGTGAGCTGGTAGGCGACCAGACAGGCGATCATCGCGATCAGCGCGAACCCGCCGCCGGTGAGCCCGACCAGCCCGGCGCCGGCCAGCACGCCGGCCAGCGGGGCGGTCAGGGCCGCGGCGGTCAGGACCCGGGCCGCGGCGCGCGGCCGGCCGAGACCGAGCATCCGGTACGCGGCGTGCGCGGCGGCGCCGGCCAAGACCCAGCCGAGGGCGCTCGCGAGGACCAGGCCGAGGACCAGCGAGCGCCGGCCGACGATCGCCAGCACGGCGGGGAACGCGGTGCTGGGCAGCGCGTACAGCGGGCCGTGCGCGATCAGCCGCAGGCTCTCCCGCCAGGCCAGGGGGTCGCGGGCCGGCACCCCGCGCGGCTTCGGCAACGTCGGTCCGAGCCGGCGGAACACCTCGGTGGCCAGGGCGAAGACGTCGTGGTAGCCGTACTCGACGCGGGCGCCGCGGTCGGTGAGCCCGTCGGCCTCGAGGGCGGCGGCGACGTGCAGGGAGTCGACTGCCTGGCCCAGCTGCGGGCGTACCCGTTCCACCAGGTCGTCGAGCGGATCGGTGGAGATCCGGGGCAGCAGGACGGTGTGCTCCCCCGGCCCGGCGGCTCGGGCGTCGGCCGCGGCCGCCATGATCGAGCCGAGCCGCTGCCGATTCGGATCGGTCTCGTTGTCGACGCTCACCGCGGCTCACCGTCCAGCTGCAGGTGCGGCTGCGCCGCCGCGCCGCGCTGGGTGGGGATGGTGGCGCGGCCCTGGGCCTGGCCGCGCAGATGCCGCGGCGGTGGGGAGGCCTTGAGCGGGGTGGCCAGCCCCTCGTAGACGTTGCGGTACATCTCCAGCGAGCGCCGCAGCGTGAAGTGCTCGAGCACCCGCGCGCGGGCCAGCGCGCCGAGCCGGCTGCGCATCTCCTGGTCGCGCAGCAGCTTGACGCAGGCCTCGGCGACGGCGGCGTAGTCCCGGGGCGGCACGACGAAGCCGGTGTCGCCGACGGCCTCGGCGACGCCGCCGACGTTGGTGCACACGGTCGGGCGACCGCAGGCCATCGCCTCCACCACCGTGTACGGGAACCCCTCGGAGATGCTGGTCAGCGCGACGATGCTGCCCGCGTGGTACGCGTCGACGGCGTTGCCGACCCGGCCCTCCAGCACGGCGGCGCCGACCAGGCCCAGCTCCCCGATCAGCCGCTCGCAGCTCTCGTGGTAGATCCGGTTGACCGCCGGGGTGCCGCCGAAGATGCGCAGCCGGGCCTCCGGGATCTCGGCGCGGACCAGCGCGAACGCCCGGATCAGGGTGTGCAGGTCCTTGAGCGGGTCGACCCGGCCCATGTACGAGATGGTCGGCACCTCGGGCTCGGTGGTCGCCGCCGGGAACTCCTCGGGCTCGACGCCGTTGTACATGGTCCACATGCGTTCCGGGTCGGCGCCGTTGTGCAGCTGCCAGCGCCGGTTGTACATCGAGTGCGGCGCCAGCACGTCGGTGATCAGGTATGCGGCGCCGGCCAGCTGCCGGAAGAAGCTCAGCGCCAGCACGCGCACCGGGTGCGACGCGTCGTCGTGCAGGTGGGCGATGTAGCGCTCGCGCAGGTAGATGCCGTGCTCCGACATGACCAGCGGGGTGCCGTGCTTCCACTTGGCGGTCATCCCGACCAGGGTGGCGAGCCCGTTCATCGAGGAGTGCACGATGTCGGCCTCGACCGGGGTGGCGCTCAGCGGCCGCAGCATGTGCTCGATGAGCCACGCCGCCTCGACCGCGTCGGCCACCGTCGGCGCCGGGCCGACCTCGTCGATCCGCAGGTCGCGCCAGGCGTCGAGCATCATCGTGAGCGCCTGGTTGGACAGCAGCGCCGTGTGCAGGTCACCGCCGTCGGAGGCGTATTCGAACATGCCCCGCAGGGCGAGCAGGAACATGCTGCGGCTGACCGCGCCCTGCCCGGGAAAGGGAGCATTCAGTCCGGTCAAGGGCGGCGGCGGGGTGGTCGGAAGGGTGGTCTCCAGGGGCGTCACGAGCGCCCGGAGGAAGACCTCGTACGACTCGGTGAAGGACGCGCCGGGCCGGTGGCCCGGTCCGCGCCGGGGGCGGCGGCCGGGCGGCCACGCACCCCACAGCGGGATCGAGTGGACCTTGCCGAGGTTGGTGGGGGCCGGGAAGACCGACTGCTCGGCGCCGTCGACGGTGAGCGCGACGACGTCCCAGCGGTAATCCGGCATGCCCTTGATGAGCTGCTCGCACCAGACGCTGACCCCACCCATCGCGTACGGGTAGGTGCCCTCCGACACCAGCGCGATCTTCACCGGCCCCCCTCTACCTGACCGTGCTTGTCACAGGTGCGGGACTGCGGTGACGGTGGCGGCGGTGTCCGCCACGAGGGTGAGCGGGGTCGTCACGTCGGTGCCGTAGGTGCTGGAGCCGGCACCCTGGGCGCCGCTGATCTGCACGGTGCCGGCGGCCGGCGAGGTGACCGTGATCGTCCCGGTGGTGCCGACCGACCGGTCGTAGACGGCGTCCACGCCGGCGCCGAGCTGCGCGAAGTGCGCGGTCCGGGTCGTCGCGTACGCCGTCAGCGCCGTCCAGTCCTGGTTGAGCAGCGGTACGGAGTAGAACGCCTCGTACTTGGTCATCACGGCGTCGATCCAGTCCGTCAGCAGCGTCCGGCCCGAGCCGTAGTCGTAGACGTTGCCGATGTGGAAGGTGTGCGAGTAGATCGCGCCGGACGACACGTGCCCGAGGGCGACGCCGGCCTCGTAGTCGATGATCTGGGCGTAGGTCAGGTCCTGCGGCCAGTACGGGAACTTGCCGTTCGGGCCGTAGAAGGAGTTGTAGAACGCGGTCTCCTCCTGCGGCGTGGTGACGAAGTAGGCGATGTTGGTCGGCCAGTCCGGCACCACCGAGATGCTCGGCTCCAGCGGGTGCGCCTTGGCGGCGTTGAGGTTCGCCGGCACGTGGCTGGCGAAGGACATGTTGCCGTGCAGGTACTTGACGTTCAGGTCCTTGGCCGCGCGCAGCAGTTCCGGGTTGGAGCCGGCGAGGCCGTGGTCGACCGGCGGGCTGGTGTCGTCGTCCGGGTTCGGGTTGTAGACGCCGAGGCCCGAATACTCCGGGGTCTTCAGCACGCTGTCGGGGGCGTTCAGGCCGATCGCGTTGCCCGCGGTCCGGTTGTCGTTGATCTCCGCGTACGTCGTGGCGTAGCTGGTGTGGTTCAGCTCCGGGTGGTTCAGGGTGTGGTTGATCCACCGGAAGTTGGCCTTGAGGCACTTGCTCGTCGCGGTGAGTTCGTTGGGGCCGCCGTCGGGGCTGCAGTTGCTGCCGGCGAACGGGTCGATGTCGGCGCCGTTGAACGCCAGGTTGAGCTTGAAGTCGGCGGCCTGCGGATGCGCGGCGCGCAGGGCGGTCTGCTGGTTGTCGAGGTTGACGGCGTCGTGCCCGCTGACCTTGAAGCCGGGCTCGTACTCGACGTGGCCGTCCGGATAGTAGTGGTCCGAGGTGTTGAACCAGTCGTCGATGTCGACGTTGAGGTGGTGCCGCTGCTCGCCGAGGAACATGCCCTTGCTCGTCCACCGGAGCATGCCGTAGACCAGCAGGTCGGAGTGCGTCAGGTACTGGTTCGAGGTGAAGGTCAGCGCCAGCCGCTCGCGGCCGTCGCTGGAGGTGGTCCGCACCCCCAGCACGTCCGAGCCGTTGGTGACGGTCGCCTCGGCGGCACAGCCCGGCGTGATGGCGGTGCGGTAGACGTACGACTGCGTCAG
>NZ_QHHV01000178.1:0-34384 GCF_003947245.1 Actinoplanes sp. ATCC 53533
TGTCGTCACGCACGGGAAAGACGCGACCACACTCGGTGCAGGTCAGCGTCTGCGCGCCGGCATCGTACTCAAGCGGCGCGTGGTGTGTGTCCGGGCAGGCCAGAATCTCCAGCAACTGCGGGTCGAGGGCCACCGAACGGCTCCTTATAACGTGCGCGGGCTTTTGCGGAACCAGGTGATCCTAACCGCGAACGATCCCGAGCACTTCGTCGCGCAGGACCGCCATCCGGTCCGGCTTCGGCGCTTCCACGTTCAGTCGCAGCAGGGGCTCGGTGTTCGACGCACGCAGATTGAACCAGGAGCCATCGGCGAGCTGCACGGTCATTCCGTCGAGCTCGTCGAAGGTGGCCTCCGGGAACGCGGCCCGCACCTCGGCGACCTTCGCGGTCGCGTCGGCGACCGTGGAGTTGATCTCACCCGAGGCGGCATACCGCTCGAAATCGGCCGCGAACAGCGACAACGGCTGGTTCTGGCCGCCGAGCGCGGCGAGCACGTGCAGCGCCGCCAGCATGCCGGTGTCGGCGAACCAGAAGTCGCGGAAGTAGTAGTGCGCCGAGTGCTCGCCGCCGAAGACCGCGTTGGTCCGGGCCATCTCGGCCTTGATGAAGGAGTGGCCGACCCGGCTGCGGACCGGGACGCCGCCGCTCTCCTTGATGATCTCCGGCACCGCGTGCGAGGTGATCAGGTTGTAGATGACGGTGCTGCCCGGGAACTTGGCCAGTTCCCGCTTGGCCACCAGCGCGGTGATCGCCGACGGGGAGACCGGGTCGCCGTTCTCGTCCACGACGAAGCAGCGGTCGGCGTCGCCGTCGAACGCCAGGCCCAGGTCGGCGCCGTGCTCGCGGACCGCCGCCTGCAGGTCGACCAGGTTGGCCGGGTCGAGCGGGTTGGCCTCGTGGTTCGGGAACGAGCCGTCCAGCTCGAAGTAGAGCGGCACGATGTCGAGCGGCAGCGCGGTCAGCTCCTGGTCGCCGAGCACGGCGGGGACGGTGTGGCCGCCCATGCCGTTGCCGGCGTCGACGACGACCTTGAGCGGCCGGATGCCGGCGAGGTCGACCAGCCCGCGCAGGTGCCGGGCATAGTCGGCGAGCAGGTCGCGGTGCTCGATCGCCGGCGGCACCTCGGCCACCGCGTCGAGGTCGTTCAGCAGTTCCTCGGCGCGCTGCCGGACGATGATCAGGCCGCTGTCCTGGCCCACCGGCCGGGCGCCGGCGCGGCACAGCTTGATGCCGTTGTACTGCGCCGGGTTGTGGCTGGCGGTGAACATGGCGCCGGGCAGGCCGAGCACGCCGGAGGCGTAGTAGAGCTGGTCGGTGGAGCCGAGGCCGGTGTGCACGACCGTGGCGCCGGCCGAGTTGGCACCCGCGGCGAACGCGGCCACCAGCGCGGGGCCGGTCTCCCGCATGTCGTGCGCGACCACGATCCGTTCCGCCTCGGCCCCGGACTCGCGGAGCATCTCCACGAACGCCGTGCCCAGGGCCCGGGCCACGGTCTCGTTGAGCTGGTCGGGCACGACGCCACGGACGTCGTACGCCTTGACGAGCTGGGACAGATCAGACAAAGGGTCACTCCTCGGCACGATGTTCCGACTTGCCGAAGACTAACGGAGCGATAGTGACCGCCGGGTCGCAACAGCGTGGCGTCACCGTCTCGGGAGCGTTACATCCTGCGGTGATCCGGTCAGCAGCGCGTCACGGCAGGCCCGATCCGCCGCCCGGGTCGTCTCCGGCAGCCGGAACCGGGGCGTCAGCGAGAGGGTGAGCGCGCAGGCCGTATCGAGGTCCATCCGGTGGCCGACGGAGACGAAAACCGGCTTCACCCCGTCCCTGGTCCGCAGCACCGCGCCCACCGGCTCCCCGTCGTCGACCAGTTCCGACCGGTCGCCGCGGCGCTCGCCGGGCGGCGCCCAGTCGCCCACCAGCGGGGTCTTGCCGACGCCGAAGGACGGCAGCCCGGTGAGCACACCCAGGTGACAGGCGAGCCCGAACCGCCGCGGATGGGCCAGCCCGTGGCCGTCGCAGATCAGCACCTCGGGTCGCACGGTGAGCCGCTCCAGGGCCGCCAGCAGCGCCGGGACCTCACGGAAGGCGAACAGCCCGGGCACGTACGGGAACGCGGCCCGGCCTCGCACCACGGCCGTGTCGACGACCCGGTGTTCGGCGGTGTCCAGCACGACGATCGCGGCGGCCAGCCGCTCGCCGTCGGTGTGATAGGCCACATCGAGGCCCGCCACCGTCGCCGGGCGGTCCGGGCCGGGGCCCCCGAGCAGCGTCGGCCGCAGGGCGTCCTGCATGGCCAGCGCTTCTTCTTCGGTACGCGGCCAGTCGTCGTCGGTCACGGCCGCAGACGCTAGCGCACCGGGGCCGGGACCACGGGGCGGATTTCCACCCCGTGGCCCGGCCCGGTCACGACGGCAGCGCCGCCAGTTCCTCGGGGGTGAGCATCCGGCTGCGGATCAGGAAGCGCACCCCCTCGGGCGCCTCCAGGCTGAAACCGCCGCCCCGGCCCGGCACCACGTCCACCGTGAGGTGGGTGTGCTTCCAGGCCTGGAACTGCGAGGTGCTCATCCAGAAGGAGACCGGCTCGTCCACGCCGTCCACCCGCAACTGTTCGAGCAGCACGTCGCTCGATCCCGTACGGAACTCACCCTCCAGGTAGCACATCGGAGCGCTGCCGTCGCAGCAGCCGCCGGACTGATGGAACATCAGCGGGCCGTGCCGGCCCCGCAGCGACCGGATCAGGTCGGCCGCCGCGGGTGTCACGTCTACTCGCGCGCCCATGGCCTAGAAGAAACCCATCGCCTTGGGCGAGTAGCTGACCAGCAGGTTCTTGGTCTGCTGGTAGTGGTCCAGCATCATCTTGTGGTTCTCGCGGCCGATGCCGGACTGCTTGTAGCCGCCGAACGCCGCGTGCGCCGGATACAGGTGGTAGCAGTTGGTCCACACCCGGCCGGCCTTGATCGCCCGGCCCGCCCGGTACGCGGTGTTGATGTCCCGGGTCCACACGCCCGCGCCGAGGCCGTACAGAGTATCGTTTGCGATCTTGATGGCGTCGGCGAAGTCGGAGAACGACGTCACCGAGACCACCGGTCCGAAGATCTCCTCCTGGAAGATCCGCATCGAGTTGGCGCCCTCGAAGATCGTCGGCTGTACGTAATAGCCGCCGGCTAGATTGCCGCCGAGGTCGGCCCGCTCGCCCCCGATCAGGACCTTCGCGCCCTCCTGCCGACCGATGTCCAGGTAGGAGAGGATCTTTTCCAGTTGGTCGTTGGACGCCTGCGCGCCGATCTGGGTATCGGTGTCCAGCGGGTTGCCCTGCTTCATGTTCTCCACCCGCTTGACTCCTGCGGCCATGAAGTCCGAGTAGTGGCCCCGCTGGACCAGCGCCCGCGACGGGCAGGTGCAGACCTCGCCCTGGTTGAGCGCGAACATGGCGAAGCCCTCCAGGGCCTTGTCCATGAAGTCGTCGTCGTGCGCGCTCGCGTCGTCGAAGAACACGTTCGCGCTCTTGCCGCCGAGTTCGAGCGTCACCGGGATGATGTTCTCGGAGGCGTACTGCATGATCAGCCGGCCGGTTGTGGTCTCGCCGGTGAACGCCACCTTGGCGACCCGGTTCGAGGAGGCCAGCGGCTTGCCGGCCTCGACGCCGAAGCCGTTGACGATGTTCACCACGCCCGGCGGCAGCAGGTCGGCGACCAGCGACATCCAGTAGTGGATCGATGCCGGGGTCTGCTCGGCCGGCTTGAGCACGACGGCGTTACCGGCGGCCAGCGCGGGTGCCAGCTTCCAGACCGCCATCAGGATCGGGAAGTTCCACGGGATGATCTGGGCGACCACGCCGAGCGGCTCATGGAAGTGATAGGCGACGGTGTCTTCGTCAAGCTCGCCGAGGCTGCCCTCCTGTGCCCGCAGCACACCGGCGAAGTAGCGGAAGTGGTCGATCGCCAGCGGGATGTCGGCGGCCAGGGTCTCGCGGACCGGCTTGCCGTTCTCCCAGGTCTCGGCGACGGCGAGCTGCTCGAGGTTCGCCTCCATCCGGTCGGCGATCTTGTTGAGGATGTTCGCGCGCTCGGCGGCGGCGGTCCGACCCCAGGCGTCGGCCGCGCCGTGTGCCGCGTCGAGGGCGCGCTCGACGTCCTCGGCGGTGCCCCGGGCGATCTCGCAGAAGTTCTGGCCGTTGACCGGCGAGGGGTTCTCGAAGTACTGGCCCTGGGCAGGCGGTACGTACTCGCCACCGATCCAGTGGTCGTAGCGGGATGCATAGTTGACGACCGCGCCGTCAGAGCCGGGCGGAGAATAGATGGCCATGCTCGTGTCCCTCCGTACCAGTTCGGGTACGGCTGACGTTAGTTACGGCGACGTTGCAAGGACGTTGCAAGACCGTATTCGGCGGCGAGCTGAGCGATCCGCTTGGCGGCCAGCGGGCGGGCCGGGGAGCCGGGCGGCAGCGCTGCCAGGTAGGCCTCCCAGATTTGCAGGTCCTCGGCGCCCCACGGTTCGCCCAGCCAGGTCTGGAGCAGGCGGGGGTCGCCGCCGGTCAGGACGGCCGCGCGGAGGCGGGAGTCGATCAGGCGGCGCAGCCGGGCCACCCCGGGCGCGTCAGAGGAGGGCAGCAGGGGGCCGGCGTAGGCCGCCAGGGCCTCATTGACCAGGCCGTGCTCCAGCAGCCGGGTCACCGTCAGGAAGTCGGCGTCCACCTCGGCCCGCAGCCGGTAGGGCCGCGAGTCCAGCAGGTCGGGGCCGAGGATCCGGCGCAGCCGGGAGAGCTCGGCGCGGACGGTCACCGGATTCGCGTCATCGGCATAAAGATCAAAACCAAGCTGATCCCCGGTACGGCCCTCGGGGTGCAACAACAGCAGGACCAGGAGCTCCGAGTGCCGGCGGCCGAGCCGGAGCGATCTACCACCGACCGCCAGCACGGCGTCTTCGCGCCCTAGGACCGACACCGTGGCGGTGTGTGCCGCGAGCCGCGGCTGGTGTGCGCTCAGGTAGGCCTCGGCCGCCAGCGCGGTGGCCCGGACCAGCGCGAGGCTGTGCGGGTTGGCCAGGTGATCGCCGCCGGTCACGTCGATCGCGCCGAGCAGCCGCCCGGTCGCCGGGTCGTGGATCGGCGCGGCGGCGCAGGTCCAGCGCTGCACGCCGCGGCTGAAGTGCTCGGTGGCGAAGATCTGCAGCGGATGGTCGACGGCGAGCGCGGTGCCCGGCGCGTTGGTGCCGGCGTGCGCCTCGTCCCAGCGCGCGCCGGGGACGAAGTTCATCGACTCCGCGCCGCGCAGCACCGAGGCGGTGCCCTCGACCCAGAGCAGCCGCCCGTGCGCGTCGCAGACCGCCATCAGGTGTTCCCCGTCGTCGGCGAGCCCGCCGAGCAGGTCCCGGAAGATCGGCAGCACCCTGGCCAGCGGGTGCGCGGCCCGGTATGCCTCCAGGTCGCCGTCGCTGAGCTCGATGGGCGCGGTGCTGTCCGGGCTGACCAGCGCTCCGGCCGAGCGTCGCCACGACGCGGCCACGACGTCACGCACCTGGGTCACCGGCTGTTCACCGGTCACGAACCGCTCGTGGGCCCGGCCCACTTGGGTGATCCGTTCCGCGGGGTCGGTGCCGAGAGCGAGCGCGAGCCACGGGTTGGACATGCGCACCTCCAGTCCCGTCCATCGTGACCGGCATCACGCACTTCGACAACCACCCGATCCGCCGGGCTCAGCCCAGGACCCGCGGGGCGGGCCGGCCCAGCAGCAGCGTGTCGAGGGCCGCCGGCAGGCCGGTGCCGAGCGACCACTCGCCGGTCCCGTCGATCAGGAACACCCGCCGCTCGGGATCGATGGCCAGAAAACCCTCGTAACCACCGGTGCCGAGCGGGAACAGCGGCGCGTCGACCCGCATTGCCACCCGGGCCAGCGTGTCGGCGGTGTCGGCAGCCCGCACCGGGTCGATATGGAACGGGTCGGTGCGCACCGACCCGCCCTCCACCCGCACCGCGGAGTCGGCCCCGAGATATCGCTCCAGCGCCTCGACCGCCGCCGGGAAGACGGCGTGCCGGTGCTCGACCCCACCGGCGGCGAGCACCTGCTCGATCCGTTCGGCGACCCGCTCCCGCTCCGGGGCCGGGCGACGGTGCAGCCGGCGCCGAGCGAGGTGCCGCTGCCAGCGGGAACCACCGGCCTCGGCGCCGGTGCGGCCGCCCGGCCAGGGCGAGCGGTATCCGAGCACCTGCGCGCACGTGGCGCACGGGGTGGCGGTCGAGTCACCCTGAAGCGGATCGGCCGGCTCGCGCACCCGCCACAGCCGCACCTCCGCACCAGCGTCGTCGAGCCCTTCCGCCGCCGACCCCAGGGCCACCAGCTCGGGATGCCACTCGACGCCGCGCACCCGGGCCCGGGCCGGGATCGCCGCCAGCCGGGCCCGCACGAGCGGATGCAGAACGGGCGGCTCGTCGCTGCGCACGCTTCCCGCGCGCACGGCGGCGGACGACCCCACGACGACCTCGGCGATCATCCCCGGCGTCTCGACCGGCAGCCCGCCGAAGCCCGGCCTAGGCGGGACACCGCGCTCGTGGTCGAGCTGCGCGCGATACTGCTCGTTGAGGAAGGCCGGGTTGGCGAAGCCGACGACCCGGCCGGTGACCTTGTCCACGAAGGTGGCATAGCTGCTGACGACCCCCGGCGCCTGCAGCACCCAGCCGAGCTCCTCCTCGCGCAGCGCCACCACCGCGGGCCGGCATCCGGCCCGCTCCGCCCAGCGCACGGCGATCCGTTCAAGCACGTGCGGGGGCAGGTCAGCGGGGTCCGCCGGGGTCTCGCGGCGCTGCAACGTCACACCACTGGGCAGCACGAGCCGCATAGTCATGAATATCGCCTTCAGTCCGGTCAAGGGCGGCGGTGGGGTGGTTGGACGGGCTTTAGTCCGGTCAAGGGTGGTGGTGGGGCGGTCGGACGGGCTTTAGTCCGGTCAAGGGCGGCGGCGGGGCGGTCGGACGGGCTTCAGTCCGGTCAAGGGCGGCGGCGGGGCGGTCGGACGGGCTTCACTCCGGTCAAGGGCGGCGGTGGGTGGTTGGACGGGCTTTAGTCCGGTCAAGGGTGGTGGTGGGGCGGTCGGACGGGCTTTAGTCCGGTCAAGGGCGGCGGCGGGGCGGTCGGACGGGCTTCAGTCCGGTCAAGGGCGGCGGCGGGGCGGTCGGACGGGCTTCACTCCGGTCAAGGGCGGCGGTGGGGTGGTTGGACGATCCTCCCGGGACGAGCGCCGACCATACCGGCGGGCTGCGACATAGGCTGGCCGGGTGGACACCACAGCGTTCTATGTCGCGGGCGAAGCGGCGCACGGCGACGAAGAAATCACGGTGAGCAATCCGTACGACGGTCGCCCGGTCGGTCGTACCACCTGGGCAACGGAGGCGCAGGTCGAAGCCGCTGTCGCGGCAGCGGCCGGAGTCGCCGACCAGGCCGCGGCGCTGCCCGCGCACGTGCGCGCGGCCGCTCTCGACCACGTCTCGCGCCGGCTCGCCGAGCGCCGCGAGGAGATCGCCGCGCTGATCACCGCCGAGAACGGCAAGCCGGTCAAGTGGGCCCGGATCGAGGCCGACCGGGCCGTCTCGGTCTTCCGGTGGGCGGCCGAGGAGGCCCGCCGGTTCACCGGCGGCCTGCAACGCCTCGACACCGACGCCGCCGGCGCGGGCCGGCTCGCCCTGGTCAAGCGCGTGCCGCGCGGGCCGGTGCTGGGCATCTCCCCGTTCAATTTCCCGCTCAACCTGGTCGCCCACAAGATCGCCCCGGCCCTCGCGGTCGGCGCGCCGATCCTGCTCAAGCCCGCTCCGGCGACCCCGCTGACCGCGCTGCTGCTCGGCGGGATCCTGGCCGAGACCGACCTGCCGGCCGGGATGTTCTCGGTGCTGCCGGTCCCGAACGACCGCGCCAGCACGCTGGTCGCCGACCCGCGCCTGCCGATCGTGTCGTTCACCGGCTCGGGTCCGGTCGGCGCGCGGATCCGCCGGGCCGCGCCGGACAAGCACGTGACGCTCGAGCTGGGCGGCAACGCGGCGGTCCTGCTCTGCGGCGACTACGGCAGCGACGCCGACCTGAGCTGGGCGGCGCAACGGGTGGCCGCATTCGGGACATACCAGGCCGGGCAGAGCTGCATCGCGGTGCAGCGCGTGTATGTGCACGCCGGCCTGACCGGCTTCCTGCCGCGCTTGCTCGACGCCGTCACCGCCCTGCGCACCGGCGATCCGCACGACCCGGAGGTCGAGGTCGGCCCGATGATCAGCGAGGACGCCGCGAAACGCGTGGAGCAGTGGGTCGACGAGGCGGTCGCCGCCGGCGCCACCGTGGCCGTGGGCGGCAAGCGCGACGGTGCCACCTACCCGCCGACGGTGCTGACCGGCGTCCCCGCCGACGCCAAGGTGGTCGCCGAGGAGGTCTTCGGGCCGGTGCTGGTGGTCGCCGAGGTCGGTGACGACGCGGCCGGCCTCGCGGCGATCAACGACTCGGCGTACGGGCTGCAGGCGGGCGTCTTCACCCACAGCATCCAGACGGCGTTCGCGGCGCACCGGGAGCTCAAGGTCGGCGGCGTGATCGTCGGTGACGTGCCGTCGTACCGGGCGGACCAGATGCCGTACGGCGGGGTGAAGGGCAGCGGCGTGGGCCGGGAGGGTGTGGCCAGCGCGATGGACGACTACACCGAGCCGCGCGTCATGGTCCTGACCGGCATCGACCTCTAAACCGCCACGGACGGGTCGGTGCGCAGGCGGCTGTAGAGCAGGCCGTCGCGCCACTGGCCCGCCCGGAATTCCGCCGCGCGGATCGTGCCCTCCAGCAGGAAGCCCGCCTTGACCAGCGACCGCTGCTCGGCGACGTTCTCCGGCTGGGTGCCGGCCTGGATGCGCTGCGCCGGGGTGTGCAGAAACAGGTAGTCGCAGAGCAGGGCCTGGGCCCGCCAGCCGATCCCCTGGCCGCGCCACTCCGGGAGCAGCACGATGCCGATCTCCCAGAAGCCGGCCGACCCGCCGTAGCTGTGCGCGGACCAGGTGACGAAGCCGGTCGCCTGGTTTCTGACCTGGACGATGAGCCGGCCGTTGTCGGTGCCGAGGTAGCCGTCGAGGGCGAAGCGGCGGTCCTGGGCCCCGGCGTCGCGGAAGCCGAGCCAGTCGTTGCCGATCAGGCCCGGCTCGACGGCGAACCGCCGCAGCATGGGCAGGTCGTCTTCGGTCACGGGGCGGAGGGCCGGTGCTGTCATCCACACAGGATCGCCCATCCGGGCAATGACGGCTGTCTTTCGGGCAACCGGCGATCCGGACCCGCCTCCCGCGCGTAGATCCGGTCGACCCAGCTAACCGAGGGAGTACCGCCATGCCCCGCAACCGCACCCGCATCCGTGCCGTGACCCTGGCCGCCGCCGCCACCGTGGTGGCCGGCATTACCGCGGTGACCTACCAGGCGTCCGCCGCCGAGCTCACCGGCGGCCCTCGGCCGCGGCCGAGCGCCACGGTCTCGCCCATCGATCCCCCCGCCGGGCTCCGCAGGATCGGCGACTTCCGGGTGGTCAAGGGCACCCAGACCTACACCTGCACCGGCGGCGTCTTCACCGGCGCGTCGGTGCCCGAGGCTCAGCTGGCCGGGCCCCGCGGCCTGATCCACCACTTCAAGGGCCCGAGCTGGCAGTCCGAACGCGACGGCTCCCTGGTGACCGCGACGAAGACGGCGGAGCGGGCGCGCACGGGCACGATCCCGGAGCTGCTGCTCACGATCAACAGCCACAGCGGCGCGGCCAACGGCCTGCTGGCGAAGGCGACCCACATCCAGCGGCTGCAAACGACGGGCGGCGTGGCCCCGGCCGGCGCCTGCACCGACGGCACCACCAAGGCGGTCCGCTACGGCGCCCTGTACGTCTTCTGGGGATGATCGCGATGACGCTCCGGCCGGTGAGCGTTCCCCTTGGTCACCGGCCGGGCCGTTGTCTCCCCGATGAGTGCCAGCCATGCTCCGGGATCTATCGCTGAGGATAGGTTGGCGGCAATATACATCCCGTCCTCGTTTGTGGCTGTCGGACGGAGTTGTCGGTATGCGTACCCCTAAGGTGTTGCTGCTCGGGCTGGCGCTGAGCGTCCTGGCGGGCTGCGGCGCGACCGGGGCAGGCGACAACGGCCCGCCCAGGGCCGGCGCCGCACCAGCCACGTCGGCTGCCTCGGCCGCGCCCTCGCCCGCCGCGAAGGCCCCGGCCCCGCCGGCTGCCGTGCCCACCAAGGCCAAGCCGGCTACGAAGGCCAAGCCGGTCCGGAAGAAGCGCGCGAAGACGACCGCCGGCGGGCCGGCCGGCAGCCTGACGCGCACCGGGCGGCCCGGGGTGGCGCTGACCTTCGACGACGGCCCCGACCCGGTGCAGACGCCCCGGCTGCTCGACCTGCTGAAGCGGGAGCGCGTCAAGGCGACCTTCTGCGTGGTCGGCCGGAACGTCGCGGCGTACCCCGGCCTGGTCCGGCGGATCGCCGCCGAGGGCCACACCCTGTGCAATCACACCTGGAACCACAGCCTGACGCTGGGCAAGAAGAAGCGGTCGGTGATCCGGGCGGATCTGCGTCGCACCAACGACGCCATCCGGCGGGCCGTGCCCAAGGCCCGGATCAAGTACATGCGGGCGCCGGGCGGATACTTCACCCCGGCCTTCGTGTCGGTCGCCGGCAAGCTGGGCATGAAGTCGATCTACTGGCAGGTGGACCCGCGCGACTGGGAACACAAGCGCGGCGAGTCGGGCGCGGCCCACGAGAAGAAGGTCGTGCGGACGGTGCAGAAGCACGTGGGCAGTGGTGCGATCGTGCTGTCCCACGACTACCGGCAGCCGGGCACCATCGCGGCGTACCGCAAGCTGATCCCGTGGCTGCGGGCGCGCTACCGGCTCATCGCCCTGCCCTGAGGGTCAGTGTGAGGGCGGGATGACGCGCAGGTGGCCGCGGCGACCGGTCTGGTGACCCGGCAGGTTGTCGTGCTGCTCCGGGCGCGGTGGGGGCGCCGGGCGGGCCGCCTCGCGGACGGCGTCGGCCAGCGCGACCAGATCGTCGGTGGTGGGCGGCGGCGGGGCGAAGTCGCCGTCGTGCCGGACCAGTTCCCAGCCGCGCGGGGCGGTGAGGCTGCGGGCATGCGGCTCGCACAGGTCGTATGTGTGCGGCTCCGCGAACGCCGCCAGCGGGCCGACCACCGCGGTCGAATCGCCGTAGACGTAGGTCAGAGTGGCAACCGCCTGTCGGGGACAGCCATTCCGGGAGCAGCGCCGTGGTGACCTCACGGCGGCACGTTATCGCTCCGCAGCGGCCGGTAGCCGCGACACGCCGACCCACGATGCATCACGATTTCGACATGGCGCACCGACACGCCGTCCCAATGGGACGAATTCGCGGGCACGAAACGCGGCGGACACAGCCTGACCACGGACGACGGCCCGCGCGGGCTAGGCTGGCCGACGTGACTACCAGCCCCGACCGCCGCCGTTCCGGCGCGGATCCCGGCCGGCAGGCCCGCACCGCCGGGCCGGGCCGACCCAACCGCCGCGACCGGCACGGCCGTGGGCTCCGGGGCCGGCTCGTGCCGGCGACGGTGCCGCTCGCCCGGACCAAGGCGGAGATCTTCGACGATCTGGTCCTGGACACGGTCGAGGGCCTCGAGCGGCAGTACGCCAAGGAGCTCGCCGGCGTCGAGTTCGCCGTCGAGGATGTGCCGCCGGACCTGAACGTCTACGACTCCGACGTGCTCGAGGACGGCGAGGTGCCCCTGGCCCGCCTGTTGCCGGGCCGGCCCGGGCGCCAGGAGCTGCCGCCGCGGATCGTGCTCTACCGGCGACCGCTGGAATTCCGGGCGATGGACCGCGAGGACCTCGCCGACCTCGTGCATGACGTGATTATCGAGCAGGTCGCCAACCTGCTCGGCATGGATCCTGACGAACTTTCCTGAAGCAACCCAGCATGGATCCTGACGAACTTTCCTTCAGACGGCCCCCCGGCGTCCGCGGAAATAACGCTATTCCTGCGCTTTTCACTCGATAGCGGAGCGGCCTCAGGCCACCCGGCGCTTGAGCTTGCGACGTTCGCGCTCACTGAGCCCGCCCCAGATGCCGAAGCGTTCGTCGTGACCCAGCGCGTACTCCAGGCACTCGGCCTTGACGTCGCACCGGCCGCAGATCCGCTTCGCCTCGCGCGTCGAACCGCCCTTCTCCGGAAAGAAAGCCTCTGGATCGGTCTGCGAGCACAGGGCCCGCTCCTGCCACTCGGGCGCGTCCCCGAGCAGGTCCACCCCTTCAACCTGCGCTTCCATCGGCGTGCCTCCTTTTCCGCGCTGGCGGCGATGCCTGCGCTGACCCCCCACGCACGCGGCGTGTTTCTTGCGGGAAATACGTGGTTCGCGACACGCCTTTCCCACAACCCCACCGAAATTACACGCGTGTAAGACGTGCGTCGTCAAGCCGAACCTGATAAATAGGCCCGTTTCCCCGAGGCGCCGAGGCGGCCTCGCGGGTCCCGTTCCAGCCCTATCTCTCCGAGCCACCGGAAGGTAACGCGAGGTCGGCGCGTCGAGTCCAAATTACCCCATTTTGTGATCTGTTGACTAGGGGTGTCACGCGATCATGACGAGGCGGGGGTTCTGGGCCCCTCATGATGCGCTAGCGGCGTCCATACACTGTCGTGCGCTCGGCGGCGGGGCGTCCCGCGGCGGCGGCCAGCTCCTTCAGCTGCGCGACCGTACGGGCCGATCCGTGCTCCGACCCGGCCATCCGTGAGATCGTCTCCTCCATCAGCGTGCCGCCGAGGTCGTTGCAGCCGCCGTTGAGCATCGCGATGGTGCCCTCGTCGCCGAGCTTCACCCACGAGCACTGGATGTTGTCGATCCGGCCGTGCAGCAGGACCCGGGCCATCGCGTGCACGACCCTGTTCTCCCGCCAGGTCGGGCCGGGCCGGGCGATGCCGGCCAGGTAGATCGGCGCGTTGGTGTGGATGAACGGCAGCCCCACGAACTCGGTGAAGCCGCCGGTCACGTCCTGGATGCCGGCCAGCACCCGGAAGTGGCCGAGCCACTGCCGGGGGTGGTCGACGTGGCCGTACATCATCGTCGAGCTGGACCGGATGCCCACCTGGTGCGCCTTGGTGACCACGTCGATCCAGGCGGACGCCGGCAGCTTGCCCTTGGTGAGCACCCAGCGCACGTCGTCGTCGAGGATCTCGGCGGCCGTGCCCGGGATCGTGTCCAGCCCGGCGTCGTGCAGCTCGGTCAGCCACTGGAGCACCGAGACACCGGCCTTGGCCGCGCCGGTGACGATCTCCATCGGCGAGAACGCGTGCACGTGCATCCCCGGCACCCGGCTCTTCACGGCCCGGACCAGGTCGGCGTACGCGGTGATCGGCATCTTCGGGTCGATGCCGCCCTGCATGCAGACCTCGGTGGCACCGTCCCGCCACGCCTCCTCGGCCCGGTCGGCGACCTGCTCGACCGACAGCCGGTAGGCGTCGGCGTCCTGCTCGCGCTGGGCGAACGCGCAGAACCGGCAGCCCACGTAGCAGACGTTCGAGAAGTTGATGTTGCGATTGACCACGTATGTGACGTCGTCGCCGTTGACCTCCTTGCGCAGGTCGTCGGCGAGGCGGGCGAGCTCCTCCAGCGCGGAGCCGTCCGCGTTGAACAGGGCCATGGCCTTGTCCTCGTGCGCCGGCTCCAGCAGGGCGGCCGGATTTTCGGCGGCCAGCTTCAGGCCCGCCAGCACGTCGGACTCGATGCGCGGCACGACCTTGCCCGCGCCGGCGGCCACCGCCTCGGCGGAGATGTGCGCGGCCACCTCGTCCCAGTCGCCGTACACGCTGTCGAAGTCGCCGCGGCGGTCGCCGGTGCGGCCCTCGGTGTCGATGGTGGCGAAGAGGTCGGTGCGGCCGCTCGCGTACGCGTCGTCCGGCTCCTGCCAGGGCAGCCCGGCCGGCATCGCCTCCTCGCGGGCCAGCCCGGTCTCCCGGTCGGCGAGCGCGGCCACGTGCGCGGCCAGGCGGGGATCCAGCCAGCTCTCGCCGCGGCGGACGTATTCCGGGTAGATGGTGAGGCGCTCGCGCAGCTCGAAGCCGGCCGCCCGGGAATGCTCGCGCAGCGCCTCGATCTGCGGCCAGGGGCGCTCGGGATTCACGTGGTCCGGCGTCACCGGGGAGACGCCGCCCCAGTCGTCGATGCCCGCGCGCAGCAGCAGCGAATATTCGCCGGCGATCAGGTTGGGCGGGGCCTGGATCCGGGCCCGGGGACCCAGGATCACCCGGGCGACCGCGACCGTCGCCGCCAGCTCGCGCAGCTCCGCGTCCGGCATGCCGCGCATCGCCGTGTCCGGCTTGGCGCGGAAGTTCTGGATGATGAATTCCTGGATGTGGCCGTACTCGCGGGCGGAGCGGCGCATCGCGAAGATCGCGTCGATCCGCTCGGCCGGCGTCTCGCCGATGCCGATCAGGATGCCCGTGGTGAACGGGACACCGACCCGGCCGGCGTCGTCGAGCACGCGCAGCCGGACGGCCGGCTCCTTGTCGGGCGAGCCGTAGTGCGGGCCGCCCGGCTCGGACCATAACCGGGTCGCCGTGGTCTCCAGCATCATGCCCATGCTCGGCGCGACCGGCTTCAGCCGCTGCAGGTCGGCCCAGCTCAGCACGCCCGGGTTGAGGTGCGGCAGCAGGCCTGTCTCTTCCAGCACGGCGATCGCGCAGGCCCGCACGTAGTCCAGGGTCGAGTCGTAGCCTCGCTCGTCGAGCCACTGCCGGGCCGCCGGCCACCGCTCCTCGGGCCGGTCGCCGAGGGTGAACAGGGCCTCCTTGCAGCCCTGGGCGGCGCCCTCGCGGGCGATCGCGAGCACTTCCTCGCGCTCCAGGAACGCCGCCGGCAGCCGGTGTGGCACGGTCGCGAAGGTGCAGTAATGACACCGGTCGCGACACAGCCGGGTCAGCGGGATGAAGACCTTCTTCGAGTATGTGACCACGCCGGGGCGGCCCGCCTCACGCAGCCCCGCGTCCCGGACCCCGGCGGCCACCGTCATCAGGTCGTCGAAGAGTGGCCCGTCGGCGGCCAGCAGTGCAGTCGCCTCACCGGCGTCGATCGCCTTGCCGTCGGTCGCACGCTTCAGCGCGCGTCGGATGCTGGCCTCAGTCACGTCTGCCACTCGTGCAGCCTAGGCCGGAATGATGTCGGCTGCGTCGGGGGAGACCGGGCCACGGCAGTGGTCTGGGACACGCCCCTGCTCCGGGAAACAACAACGGCGCCCCGGATGGGGCGCCGTCGTCGGGTGATTCGGTCACGGGCGGGGCGGGGGATCCTCGCCGACGATCCGGGTGCGGTCGTCGTCGGAGTCCCGGTGCGGGATCGCCTGGGTCGGGTCCGCGTAGCCGGGCTGCGGCTGACCCGGCGGCGGGTAGGCCGGCTGGCCGTACGGGGCCTGCGGGTGGCCCGGCGCCGGGGCGAACGGGCCCGGCGGGGTGCCGGGGGCGCCGCTCGAGGTGGGCTGAGCCGACACCGGCGAGGCGGGCGGCGCGGAGGCCGGTGGCGCGAACGCGGGCTGTGCGTAGGCAGGCGGCGCGGAGGTCGGCGCGCCCCAGCCCTGGCCGGCCGGGGGCTGACCCCACTGGCCGGGCTGCGGCTGACCGGGCTGCGGCTGACCCGGCTGGGGATAGCCGGCCGGGTGCAGGGGCTGGGTCGGGCCGGCCGGCTGGTTCTGGGGCTGCGTCTGGCCGGGCTGGGCGTAACCGGGGTAGCCCGCCGGCGGCGGGAAGCCGGGCTGGCCGGGCTGCTGCTGGGGGTAGCCGGGCTGGCCGTACTGCTGCTGCCACTGTGGGGGCTGGCCGTACATGCCGGGCTGGGCCTTCGGCCTCGGCGTGTAGTAGAGGTTGCGCCAGATCAGGAACACCGCGTAGGCCGCCGCGGCGAACACCGCCAGCCAGGCCACGCGGACCAGGAGCTCCTCGAACGCCACCCGGGCGCTGAAGTCGGCGAGCTTCACCAGGGCGATGAGGAAGCCGAAGATCGCCGCGAAGAAGGCCGCCGTCACGTACTCGACCAGGGCGACGATCGTGATCAGCTTGGCGTGCTTGTGCACCGGCTGGATCCCGGTCGCCAGCAGCACCGCCGCGAGCGGCAGCACGATCATCTCGACGTTCACGAAGCTGTAGAAGCAGTTCTGCGCCCGAGTGAGGAAGTCCTGCCCGATCCCGGACGGGATCAGCCGGATCACCGCCACGAAGAGCCAGAGGGCGGGCGCCGCCACGAAGGCATACGCGGTGAGGTCACGCAGCGGCCGGATCACCTGGGCAACCGGGCGCCCCGGGGGCTGCGGCGGCGGTGTGCTGGTCACAGCTGGGCTCCTGACGGGGGGATGCGGGCAAGTCGGCTCAGCCTAGACCCGATAGGCACGTCACACCCGCGACCCGCAGCCCGCGGATCCGGCCGCGGTGCGCAAGGATGGTCGGATGCGGATCGTGGTCCTGACCGGGGGGATCGGCGGCGCCCGGTTCCTGATGGGCGTGCGCGCCCACGCGCGGCGAGTCGGCGCCGACGTCACTGCGGTGGTAAATGTCGGCGACGACGTGCGCATGCACGGCCTGCAGATCTGCCCCGACCTGGACAGCGTGATGTACACGCTGGGCGGCGCCGCGGATCCGGAACGCGGCTGGGGCCGGGTCGGCGAGACCTGGGTCGTCAAGGAAGAGCTGGCCAAATACGGTGCCGAGCCGACCTGGTTCGGCCTGGGCGACAAGGACACGGCCACCCATCTGGTGCGCACGACGATGCTGAACGCGGGCTATCCGCTGTCGGCGGTCACCGCCGCCCTGTGCGAACGCTGGCAGCCGGGTCTCACCATGCTCCCGGCCACCGACGACCGCCTGGAGACCCACGTGGTCGTGGACGTCGAGGGCGAGCGCAAGGCCATCCACTTCCAGGAGTGGTGGGTGCGCTACCGCGGCGACGTGCCGACGCACCGCTTCGTCTTCGTGGGCGCGGAGACGGCGAAACCGGCGGCCGGGGTGCTGGAGGCGATCGGCAACGCGGACGTGGTGCTGGTGGCGCCGAGCAACCCCGTGGTCAGCATCGCGCCGATTCTGGCCGTACCGCTGCTCAAGGAGGCCGTGCTGGACGGCCCGGCGCCGGTCGTCGGGGTGTCGCCGATCATCGGCGGCGCGCCGGTGCGCGGCATGGCCGACCGCTGCCTGGCCACGCTCGGCGTCGAGGTGAGCGCGACCGGGGTGGGCGGCCTCTATGGCGGCCGCGGCGACAACGGCCTGCTCGACGGCTGGCTGGTCGACACGACCGACGAGGGCGCGGCGATCCCGGGCGTGGCGACCCGCGCGGTGCCGCTGTGGATGACCGACGAGGACAAGACCGCCGCGATGGTCGCCGCGGCGCTCGAGCTGGCGGGAGTCTCCTGATGGACGGTCTCGAGGTGCTGCCGGTCCGCGGCATCGGCGACGTGACGGCCGGCGACGACCTGGCGGCGCTGATCACGACCAACGCGCCCTGGCTGCGCGACGGCGACGTGCTGGTGGTGACCAGCAAGATCGTCTCGAAGGCCGAGGGCCGCCTGGTCGAGGTCCCCGCCGACGGCCCGGAACGCGAAGAGGCCCGCGAACGCGCCCTGGCGGCCGAGACCCGCCGGGTGGTGGCCCGCCGCGGCCCGACGGCGATCGTGCAGACCCACCACGGCTTCGTGATGGCGGCGGCCGGCATCGACGCGTCCAATGTCGACAAGACCCACCTGGTCCTGCTGCCGGCCGACCCGGACGCCTCGGCCCACGCCCTCTACGACGCGCTGCTCCAGCGAGGTCTGCGGGTCGGCGTGATCGTGTCGGACACGATGGGCCGGGCCTGGCGCAACGGCCTGACGGACGTAGCGCTGGGTGCGGCCGGCATCGAGCCGTTCCGCGACCACCGGGGCGAGATCGACCCGTACGGCAACGAGCTGCAGCTGACCCAGATGGCCGTGATCGACGAGCTGGCGGCGGCGGGCGAGCTGGTCAAGGGCAAGTGCGACCAGGTGCCGGTCGCGGTCGTACGCGGCTACCCCGGGGCAGGCACGGCGCGGGGCGCCGGTGCGGTCGCTCTGCTGCGCGACGCGGCCAGCGACATGTTCTCCCTGGGCACGGCCGAAGCACACGCGGCGGGCCTGCGCGACGCGGCGACCCTCCCGGACGTGGCGGCCGGCACGGCTCCCGCGGCGAGCGAGGCGATCGCCCGCGCACTGGCCACCGCAGCCGGACTGCTCGCCGAAGGCACCGCCGTGGAGACGACGCCGGGCGGGCTGCGCTGCAGTCCCCCGGACGTGACGGCGGCCGGCCTGATGCGGTTCGGCGCGCAGGTGCACAGCCTCCGCGCCGCCCTAGCCGCCGAGGGCCTGTCATCCACGATCACCTACGACGGCAGCACGGCGCTCGTCACGATCTTCGCGGCCTGAGCGCGGTCCACACCCAAAGGATGTCGCCTTGACCCTGTTCGATGATGCCGTCGAGACGCTCGGCCGCTGGCAGGCCACCTCGGAGGCGGCCAATCTGGCGCGCAAGCGCACGGCTGAGTTGCTCGCCGCCGGCCCGGTCGCGATGACCCGGGAGCACCGCGCGGGGCACGTGACCGCCAGCGCGCTCATCGTCGACGAGCGGCGCCGGGTGCTGCTCTGCCTGCACGGCCGCCTGGGCATGTGGATGCAGGTCGGCGGCCACTGCGAGGCGACCGACGGCACGCTCGCGGCGGCCGCGTTGCGCGAGGCCACCGAGGAGTCGGGAATCGCCGGCCTGCGGCTGGATCCGAACCCGATCGACGTCGACATCCACCCGGTGCGCTGCTCCCCCGGCGGCGACGAACCTGCCGGGCCGACCCACCACTACGACGTGCGCTTCGTCGCCGTTTGCCCACCCGGCGCGGTCGAGCAGATCAGCGACGAGTCGGCCGATCTGGCCTGGTTCACGGCCGACAGCCTTCCGACGCCTCTGGCCGACGGTGTCGTGCAGCAGTTGGCCCCCGCCTTCGCCCGGCTCCCATCACGCTGAGCGGCCGTTTCCCTGCCGTCTAGCTCATCTTCCTTGGTCGCGGTTGGTGGGTTGGACTTTCTTACGGTGGACGGCCGGGGCCGGGGGTGACCACGGGCAGACTCCCCCGCGCGCGGTGCGGCGGCCCGGGTCGCAGGCGTGATCGGCCGTTGAGCACAGCCGACCATGTGGTGGATGGCGCGAACCGCCACCGCAACCGGCGAGGTGCGTCGCACGACCCACCACCCAGTCGGGCCTGCCCGACAGCATCCCTTCGCGCCACCACGGCGCGGCAGCCAGACCAGATCCGGAAGGTGAGCGCCCGGCCCGCGCTGGCAACCAGGGCGCGCGGGACCCATCACTCAGCCGTAAGAGGCTCCCAGGCAAGGACGGGGCCGGGGGTGACCACGCACTGCATGCGCTCCATCAGCAGTGCGTGGTCACCCCCGGCCCCGGCCGTCCACCGTAAGAAAGTCCAACCCACCACCCGCCACCAAATCAGATGTAGTGCAGGTCGCCCTTGCTCTTGAGGTCATCCACCAGCGACTTCACTTCCTGGGCACGGTCACGGGGGCAGACCAGCACGGCATCCGGGGTATCCACGATGATCAGGTCACGGACGCCCAGGGCAGCCACGAGCCGCCCCGAGTTCGGGACCACCACCAGATTCTCCGTCTCACGTAACAAGACCGACTGCTTGCCCGTCGCGTCCTTGCCGACCACCACATTGCCCGCGCTGTCGGCCGCGAGCACCTCGCCCAGCGTGTGGAAGTCGCCGACGTCGTTCCAGCCGAAGTCACCCGGGACCGTGCCGACCCGGCCTGCCGCGGCCGAGCCTTCCATCACCGCATAGTCCACCGAGATGCGCGGCAGGGTCTGCCAGATCTCGCCGAGGACCTCCTCGCGGGCCGGGGAGTCCCACGCCTGGGCGATCCGGGCGATGCCCGCGTGCAGTTGCGGCTGTTGGCGGGCCAGCTCCGCCAGGAAGACGTCGACCCGCCACACGAACATGCCCGCGTTCCACAGGTAGTTGCCCGACTTGACGTAGCTCTCGGCGACGTCGTACGAGGGCTTCTCCTTGAATTCCTCGACCGCCAGGACCGCGCCCGCGCCGGACGGGCCGCCGCATTGCAGGTAGCCGTAGCCGGTCTCCGGGCGGGTCGGGGTGATGCCCAAGGTCATCAGCAGGCCCCGCCGGGCGCCGGCCATCGCCTGCTCGATCACCTCGATGAAGCGCGGGCTGTCCGAGATCAGGTGGTCCGCGGCGAACGAGCCCATCAGGGCCTCCGGCTCGCGGCGGGCGATCACCGCCGCCGCGAGGGCGATGGCGGCGCAGGAGTCGCGTGGCGACGGCTCGACGATGATGTTCTCGACCGGCACCTCGGCCAGCTGGCGGGACACCTCGACCGCGTGCGCGACGCCGGTCACCACCAGCACCTTCGCCGGGGCGGCCAGCGGGGCCAGCCGCTCCACGGTCGCCTGCAGCAGCGAGGCGTCCGTACCGGTCAGCGGGTGCAGGAACTTCGGGTGACCGGCTCGCGAGAGCGGCCATAGACGAGTGCCGCTGCCACCTGCGGGAATGACGGCGTACAGGGTGCCCTGGTTCTCACTCATGCGCACGGAGTGTAACGATCGCACGTGACCGTTCGGGCCCTTATCCTCACGCCGCCACTCTGTTCCAGGTCGCGACGTGCACCTCCGCGCTGGTCGACCAGTTGAATTCCTTGGCCCGGTCGAAGCCCGCCTTCGCCAGGGTGACCCGGCGCGGCTCGTCGTGCAGCAGGTCGGCGAGGTCCTCGGCGATGCGGTCCGGGTCTTCGGTCGTGTATGCCACCGCGTCGCCGCCCACCTCCGGCAGGGACAGCCGCGGCGTGGTGAGCACCGGCGTGGCGCAGGCCATCGCCTCGAGGATCGGCAGGCCGAAGCCCTCGCCGAACGACGGGTAGCAGGCGACCAGCGCGCCGCCGAGGAAGCCCGGCAGGTCCGCATATCGCAGATAGCCGGGGCGCAGCAGGCGCAGATGCGACGGCACCTCGGCCACCGCCCGGTCGATGTCGTCGTCGTGGCCCTGGCCGCCGGCGATGACCAGCGCCGGCGGGTGCGGCCAGTCGGCCACCGCGCGGGCCCAGCCGCGGATCAGGTTGGGCACGTTCTTGCGGGGCTCCTTGGCGCCGAGGAAGGCGACGTAGCCGGCGTCCGTCAGGCCCAGGCGGGCGCGGACCCTGGCCTTCTCCTCCTCGCTCGGTGCGTGGAACGCCGTGTGGTCGACGCCGTGGTAGGCGACGTCGATGTGCGTCGGGTCGGCGTCCAGCAGCCGGATCAGCTCGTCGCGCGTCGCCTTGCTGGGCACGATGACCCGCGCGGCGCGGCGCAGCGAGGTCTTGATCGCGCTGCGGAAGAAGGTGCGCCGGGTGTTGTCGTAATGCTCCGGTTCGGTGAAGAACGTCGCGTCGTGCACTGTCACCGTCACCGGGCAACCCGCCCGCAGCGGGCAGGTGTAGAACGGCGAATGCAGCACCTTGGCGCCGACCTGCTGGGCGAGCAGCGGCAGGCCGGTCTGCTCCCAGGCGAGCCGGGCCGGGCGGTGCGAGACCGCGGACGGGCCGGCGATGACCTCGGCGCCGGTCAGCATCCGGGAGTAACGCTCCGCATCCGAACGCTGGGCCACGACGGCCAGGTCGAGGCGCTCCGGCCCGACCTCGGCGAGGGCACCAAGGAGGCCGTCGACGTATCTGCCGACACCACCCCGGTCGGCGGGGACGCTCGTGGCGTCGACGAGGACTCGGGGCGGACGACCGGCGGTCACGTGGCAACTCCTCTGGGGCTGTGGGCCAGACCACTGGCAAGGGTACGCCGCTCGATGGGTGCTGTGTCGCCCGCGACACCGCTAGCGGCCGCACCGATGCGTGTCGTTCACAACGCCACGCCGACCGGAGATCAAATGGTTACGCACGGTGAACGGACTATCGTCAGCACCGATGATTGAGACGATTCCGGCCGCCCTCGCGGCGGCCGTGCGCCGAGACCCCACCACTCCCCTGCTGACCTGGTATGACGACGCCACCGGCGACCGAACCGAGCTGTCCGGCGCGACGATGGACAACTGGGTCGCCAAGACCGCCAATCTGCTGGTCGACGGCGTGGGCCTGGGCTCCGGCGATTCGGTGGCCGTCCTGCTGCCGCCGCACTGGCAGACGGCGGCGGTGCTGCTCGGCGGCTGGGCGGCCGGTCTCGCCGCCGACCTGGGCCCGGACCCGCAGCCGGTGGAGGTGCTCTTCACCACTCCGGAGGACGTCGAGCGCGCGGCGGCGTGGGCCACCGGCGACCGGTTCGCGACCGGGCTGCTGCCGCTCGCCGCGCCGCTGCGCCAGGTGCCGCCCGGCTTCATCGACTACACCGTCGAGGTCCGCGGCTTCGGCGACCGGTTCGTCGCCTCGGCGCCCGTCCACTTCAACGACCGCGCGCTGGCCGGCCCGGACGACGAGAGCCACCTCTCGGTCTGCCAGGCGGCCACCGAGCGCGCCGCCGAGCTGGGCATCAAGCCCGGCGACCGGGTGCTGGTGGACGCCCGCTCCCACCCGGACCCGGCGGACTGGCTGCTGGCGCCGCTGATCGCCGGCGCCAGCATCGTGCTGTGCGGCAGCCTCGACCCCGCGAAGGTCGAGAGCCGGGCCCGGTCAGAGCAGGTCACGCTCCTGCTGACGTGATGCCGCCAGCAGCTCGAAGGCGGTCAGGGATTCCGGGTTGACCAGGGCGCCCGTGGCGGCGGCCCGGTCGGCCGGGGTGCCGGTGAGGATGCGCTTCACCGGGACCTCCAGCTTCTTCGCCGACAGCGTGCGGGGCACCGCGCGTACCTGATGGATCTCGTCGGGGACGTGCCGGGGCGAGAGCGCGGCACGCAGCTCGCCGCGGATCCGGCCGCGCAGCTCGTCGCCGAGCTCGGCGCTCTCGGCCAGGACCACGAAGAGCAGCAGCTCGTCCTGCCCGTCGGCGTCGAGGTGCACGACGACCGAGTCGACGACGCCCGGCACGTTCTCCACGACCGTGTAGAACTCGGCGGTGCCCAGGCGCACGCCGCCCCGGTTGAGCGTGGCGTCGGAGCGCCCGGTGATCACGCAGGTGCCGTCCTCGGCGATGGTGATCCAGTCGCCGTGCCGCCACACCCCGGGATAGACGTCGAAGTACGCCTCGAAGTATCGCCGGCCGTCCGGGTCGTTCCAGAAGCCGACCGGCATGCTCGGCATCGGCGCGGTCACCACCAGCTCGCCGAGCTGCCCCAGCACCGGCTTGCCGTCGGAGTCGTACGCCTCCACCCGCGAACCGAGCGCCCGGCACGAGATGACGCCCTCGATCACCGGCAGCAGCGGGGTGCCGCCGACGAAGCCGGTGCACACGTCCGTGCCGCCGGACAGCGACTGCAGCTGCGGCTTGTCGCCGAGCGCGTCGTACACCCAGTGGAATCCCTCGGCCGGCAGCGGCGCACCGGTCGAGCCGACCCCCCGGATCGCGCTCGGCGGCGGTGTGACGCCGGCCTTACGGCAGGCCATCAGGAACGGCGCCGACGTACCGAAGTAGGTGATGCCCTGCTCGGCGGCGAGCCGCCACAGCGCGCCCAGATCGGGGTGGCCGGGATTGCCGTCGAACAGCACGACCGCCGCGCCCACCGCCGGGCCGGAGGCCAGGAAGTTCCACATCATCCAGCCGGTGGTGGTGAACCAGAAGAACCGGTCACCGGGGCCGAGATCGTGGTGCAACGCCAGCATCTTGAGGTGTTCCAGCAGGATGCCGCCGTGGCCGTGGACGATCGGCTTCGGCAGGCCCGTGGTGCCGGAGGAGTAGAGCACGTAGAGCGGGTGGTCGAACGGGACCGCGGCGAAGGTCAGCGGGTCGTCGCCGTCCAGCTCGGCCCAGTCACCGCCGCCGTACAGATAGCCGATGCCGATGAACCGCTCGACGCCGGGCAGCGCGGCGCGGATCTCGGCGACCTCGGCGCGGCGGTCCACCGGCTTGTCGCCGTAGCGGTAGCCGTCGACCGCGACCAGCACCTTCGGCTCGATCTGGGTCCAGCGGTCGATCACGCTGCGCGAGCCGAACTCCGGCGCGCACGAGGAGAAGATCGCGCCGAGGCTCGCCGTCGCGAGCATCAGGACGTACGTCTCCGGGATGTTCGGCGCGTAGGCCGCGACCCGGTCACCCGGGCCGACGCCGAGCCGGCGCAGCCCGGCGGCGACCCGGCGGACCTGGTCACGCAGCTGCCGGGCGGTGAGCGTGACCGGCTCCCGGGTCTGGGAGTACGCGAGCACGACCGGCTCGTCGTCGGCGAGCCCCGGCATCCGCAGCACGTGCTCGGCATAGTTCAGGGTGGCGCCGGGAAACCAGCGCGCTCCCGGCATCGTGGCCTCGGGCAGCGTCGCGGTCGGCTCGGTGTGCGCGATGACGTCGAAGTAGTCCCAGACCGCCCGCCAGAAACCGGGCAGGTCGGTCACCGACCACTGCCACAGCTCGGCGTAGTCGGCCGCGTCAACGCCGCGCTCGGCGCGCAGCCAGGTCAGGAACCGACCCATCCGGGACGTCTCCAGGACGTCCGCCGGCGGGGTCCACAGCACTGTGCCCGTCGTCATGCGCCCACCTTAATCATCATTCAACCGGGGCGGACCTCGCGTCCTGGATCGCCTTGCGGCGGGCCAGCCGGTGCTCGCGGCGGATGATCGCCTCCCGGAAGCGCCGCTCGTCCTCCGGCGATTCCGGCAGCACCGGCGGCACCGCCCGGGGATGGCCCGAGACATCGACGGCGACGAAGACCAGGTACGCGGTGGCCACGGTGAGCGGGTCGCCGCCGGCGGTGTCCCAGCGCTCACCGGTCAGCTTCACGCCGACCTCCATCGAGGTGCTGCCGGTCCAGTTCACCTGCGCGTACGCGTGCACGAGGTCCCCGACGCGCACCGGCTCCACGAACACGATCTCGTCGATGGCGGCGGTGACGGCCGTGCCGCCGCTGTGCCGGGCGGCGGCCGCACCGGCCACGTCGTCGACGAACTTCATCAGCACGCCGCCGTGCACCGTGCCGTACAGGTTGACGTCGGTCGCGTTCATGATCCGGCTCAGGGTGACCCGCGAGTGCGAGGTCGGCCGTCCCACGGGATGGTCACTCATGGCCGATACGTTACTTCCGCCGCGTTGCCGCAGGCGGGTACGGTCCGGAGCGTGCGCCATCTACGGTCGATCCTCTATGCCCTCGTGCTGGCCCCCGCGGTCTGGACCCTCTGCGGGGTCGGCTTCGACCAGGACCTGACCGGACGGGCCCGCGACGACGGGGGCATCGAGTCGCTCACCGGCGTCCTGCTGCTCGTGCTGGCCGGTGCCGCGTACGCGATCCTGCTCTTCTCCCCGATCTCCCCGCTCGGGCCGCTGCTGGCCGGGCTCGCCTTCACCGGCGTCGGCGCCTGGGCCCGGCTCGCCCCGGAGTCATACGCCGGGGTGTGGCCGGCGAACGTCGCCAAGGGCGGCTTCGACCTGAGCACGCCCGGCTACGGCCTGGCGGTGCTGCTGGCGGTGCCGCTGCTGGGCACGGCGCTGAGCGCGCGGCGCTGGCGCGCCTTCGAGCCGCCGGAGATCCTGCTGATCGGCACGATCGGGCGGGCGCGCGGGGCGGCGCGGGTGGCGGGCACGCCGATGGCGTCGGAACGAACGACGGTCATCCCGCAGCAGCGGCGGGCCGCGGAGTTCGTCCCCGGCTTCGGAGCGCCGTCGGCGGACACGACGCAGATCGTGGGGCCCGGGCGCCAGGCCGATGACCCGACGATCGCAGTGCCGCTGGGACGGCCGCGGGCGGCGTTCAACGAGCCGCGGGCGGCATTCGACGAGCCGCGGGCGGCATTCGACGAGGACGGCGAGGAGAGGACGACGGTGATGCAGCTTGGCCGTCCTCCGGCGGCGAGTCCTGCGCCTACCAGTCCCGCGCCCACCAGTCCCGCGCCCACCAGTCCGGCGCCCACCAGTCCGGCGCCCTTCGCCGGGCGCGATGAGCCGACGCAGCTCGTTACGCCGGCCGGCCGGGCAGCCGATTCGGACGATCGCCGGACCGAGGACTTCGCGGCGATGATCCGGCCCTTCCCGGGGGCGGACTCCGCGGACGGCGAGGCCACGCGGAACGTAGCCTCGGACGACACGGTCCGGTCGATGACCGCCGCCGCAGCCACGCCGCCAGCCGCCGAGGAAGACACGACGCGGGACGTGGTCGCGGGCGATGCGAGCCGGGGCGGGGCCGCCGGGGTTGTGACCGGGGACGAGACCACCCGGTTGGTTCTTCCCGCCGGGGCTGGGCCGCAGGCCGCTGATGCCGGTGCCGGCGCAAATGCCGCGACCTCGGCTGACGCCGGGCTGTCGGTGGGCGAGGACCCGGAGGACCGGACTCAGGTGCTCACGCTGCCCAAGGCGGACGGCCGGGCCGCCGGCGGGCCGGACCGTGGCGAGCAGACGCAGGTGATCCGGGGCGGCACTGTCGAGCCGCCCGGCGACCGCACCCAGTTGCTGACTTTCCCCACTCCGGGTGAGGCCACCACGGTCCCGGTCGCGCACCGTGAGGCCGAGACGAGTCAGGAGATCCCGGAGAGCACCAAGGCGATGTCGATCGTCGCCGCCGAGCGCCCAGACCCGGGCGAAGACCCGACGACCCGGCTGACGACGCCCGCCGAGCAGCCGGGCGAGGAGACGCCCCGCTCGAATCCGGAACGTGCGGCGGCGACGGTGACCAGCATCGAACGCCCGGCCGACGAGGCCGCCGACGACACCCGCCCGTTGACCCTGCCGGCCCCGCGACCACCGGCCGAGGACGAGACAACCCGTCTCATTTAGAGCAAAGCACTCGGAAGGCGCGTCTTCGGCGCAGAGCCGGGCGGTCGGCGATCCGTGGAGCCCTCGGGGGCCGGCGGGATCTCCGGCTCGGTCAGGCGGGCTTGCGGGCGACGCCGACGAGGTTGTGCAGCGGGGCGGTGTCGCCGGGCTCGAGCCGCCACCGGGTGACGTCGACCAGTCCGGGCTCGACCAGCTCGAGATCGTCGAAGTAGCTGGCGATCTCTTCGGGGCTGCGCATCGCGTACGGCGGGTTGGCCGTCGCGTTCCAGATCTTCATGACCTCGTTCAGCTCCGGGTTGGTGTTGGTGCCGTCCACCACCACCAGGTAGCTGCCGGGAGCCAGCTCGGCCATGATCCGCCGGACGATGGCTCGGGCCTCCTCGGCGGTCGGCAGGTGGGCGAGGATCCCGGAGAGCATGAGCACGACCGGCTTGGTGAAGTCGAGGGTGCGCCCCGCCTCTCGCAGGATCGTCTCCGTGTCGCGCAGGTCCGCGTCGATGTAGTCGGTGGCGCCGTCGGGACCGCTGGTCAGCAGGGCGCGGGCGTGCACCAGCACGAGTGGGTCGTAGTCCACGTAGACGATCCGGGACTCCGGGGCGACCTCCTGGGCCACCTCGTGAGTGTTGTTGGTGGTGGGCAGCCCCGTACCGATGTCGAGGAACTGCTGGACGCCGGCCTCGCCGGCCAGGAAGCGCACGGCCCGGTTGAGAACGGCGCGGTCGCCGCGGGCGATGTCGACGATGATCGGATACTGCTTCGCGATCTGGTCGCCGAGGTCGCGGTCGACGGCGTAGTTGTCCTTGCCGCCGAGCCAGTAGTTCCAGACCCGGGCCGTCTGCGGAACGGTGCTGTCGATCTTCGGCGCCTGTCCGTCGTTGGACAGGTTTGTCTCGGTCATGAGCAATGCCCTTCCGGCTGCCGCCGTCCACTGTGGAGGACGGCCAGAATACATCTGATCAACGGGGTGCCTCATCGAGGTCATCGACGATCCGCTCCAGGATCCGCACGGTGTCCCGCAGCGGCGTCGCCTCGACGAAGAGGCGGTTCACCGCGTCGAAGTAGAAGTCGATGTCCTCGCGGCTGTCCAGGTAGAGGGCGCTGGTGAGCTGCTCCAGATAGACCAGATCCGGCAGGTCCTGCTGCGGGAAACGCAGGATGGTGAAGGAGCCGCCGACCGCGGCATGCCCGCCGGCGGCGAGCGGCAGCACCTGCAGCCGCACGTTCGGCATCTTCGTGACGATGGCGATCAGCGACTCGAGCTGGTCACGCATCACCCGCGGGCCGCCGACCGGGCGCCGCAGCGCCGCCTCGTCGACGACCGCCCACAGTTTCGGCGGATCCGGGCGGGAGAGCACCTGCTGCCGCTGCAGTCGCAGCCGTACGCGGCGCGCGATCTCGTCCTGCTGCGCGACACCGGGACCGAGCGGCACGACCGCCCGGGCGTATTCCTCGGTTTGCAGCAGTCCCGGGATGAACTGCACCTCGTAGGTGCGGATCAGCGTCGCCGTCGCTTCCAGGCCGAGATACCGCTGGAACCAGTTCGGCGTGACGTCGCTGTAGGAATGCCACCAACCCGGCGCGTTCGCCTCCCGAACGCGCGCCAGCAAACTCGCGCGCTCCTGATCGTCGTGCACGCCGTAGAGCGACAGCAGATCAAGGACGTCGCGCTCCTTGAATCCGACCCGGCCCAGCTCCATCCGGCTGATCTTCGACTCCGAGGCGCGGATCGGGTCGCCGGCTTCGGCTCTGGTCAGGCCGCGCTCCTCGCGCAGCCGCCGGAGATACGCACCCACGAGTATCCGCACGGCGGTAGGGCCGTCACCGGCCCCATCCCGCTGGGGTGATCTACTCACCGCGCACCTCCGGCTGCTTCCCGACGACAAGCATGCCACCGGACCACTGCCGGGGCTACTTTCGCCCGGCAACGACCAAGCCACCACTGTCGATCAATGAGCGGTCGACGAGGTAGTCTCAAGATCAACAAATCGGCACCGTCGCAAGACGAGCTCGCCGGAGATCAAGCAACCACACTACCTGCGTCGGACGGCGCCGTGACCCGGCGAAACGTGCCGCGCGGAGCGGAGCTGAAATGGTTCATGGGTGGTCGCGCCACTGGCGCCGGCTGGTGGGGGGAGCCGCGGTCGCGGCCGTCGTCGTCGCCGGGGAAGCGGCGCTGTCCGCGGGCGCCGCCCGGTCCGCGGCACATCCCTCCGCAATGGATCATGCCGCCACGGCGGGGCATGCCCTGGCGGCGGAGTCCGGCCAGTTGGTCGTCGGATCCAGCCCGAAGACGCTGAACCAGCCCGCGGAGCCCTTCCTCGGCAAGATCGCCCCGGCCGCGACCGCCGATGTCACCGGGATGTATTCGTCCCAGGCGGGGTGGCCGTTGGTGGGCATCCACATGGCACTGTTGCCCAACGGGCACGTGGTGAGCTACGGGTCGCCGGTGGGCGTCGCGAAGCAGGGCGGACTCTCCTACGACGACTGGGACCCGGCGCTGGGCGTCGGCTCCGACGCGCACCGGCAGGCGGCGTCCATGCACCAGTACGACAGCTTCTGCAACGCCCTGGAACAACTGCCCGACGGCCGGCTGCTGATGGTGGGCGGCAACTCCGCTTCCGCGACCATGCTCTACGACCCGGCGACCGGTCGTCAGGCGATGGGCGCCCAACTGGCCCGGCAGCGGTGGTACGCCTCGGTGCTGCGGCTGCCCGACGATCGGGTGCTGGTCCTCGGCGGCGGCAACTACTACAACTTCAACGCGTACCTCAAACCGGACGACAACTCGACCGTGGCCACCACGCCGGAGATCGGCACCGGCACCGGCGCCTGGACCCAGCTCACCGGCGCGACCAGCACGGTCGCCTTCGGCGCGCGGGACAACCGCTGGTGGTATCCGCGGGCCTACGTGGCGCCGGACGGCCAGGTCTTCGGCGTCTCGTATGACCAGATGTGGAAGCTCGACCCGGCCGGCCCCGGCAAGGTCACCGCGCTGGGCGGTCTGCCCACGCCGATCGGCGTGTCCGGCTCCTCGGTGATGTACGCGGCCGGCAAGCTGCTCTTCGCCGGCGGCGGCCAGTACTTCAACGGGACCGATCAGGTCGCCACCAGCCGGGCCGCGGTCGTCGACATCAACGGCGCGAGGCCGGCGGTCGCCGAGACCACCCCGATGCGGTACGCCCGCAACTGGCTCAACCTGACGGTGCTGCCCAACGGCGAGGTGTTCGCCAACGGCGGCACCCGGGTCGGCACGCAGGCGGGCGCGGCCAACTCCATATACACCTCGGAGATCTGGAACCCGGGCACGGGCAAGTGGCGGAACGGCGCCACGGCGAAGCGGATCCGCACCTACCACTCCACCTCGCTGCTGCTGCCCAGCGGCTCGGTGCTGACCGCGGCCGGTGGCCTGCCGGGGCCGGAGGACAACTTCAACGCCGAGATCTACTACCCGCCGTACCTGTTCACCAAGGGCGCGGACGGGCGGGTGCGCTGGGCCGACCGGCCGCAGATCACCAGCATCGGCGGCTCGCTGACCTACGGCGGGACGGTCGCGCTCGGGCTCTCCGACAACCGGCGGCTGGCCTCGATGTCGCTGATCCGGGCCGCCAGCGTGACGCACTCCTACAGCACCGACCAGCGCCGCGTGTCACTGTCGTTCGGCCAGAGCGGCAAGACCGTGAACGCCAAGCTGCCGGCCAACGCCAACCTGCTGCCGCCCGGCTCGTACCTGCTGTCCGGTGTGGACACCAACGGCGTACCCACGCCGGCTCAACTGGTCACGATCAAGCGCTCCGGCGCGGGCACCGTCACCCTGTACGACAAGGACCGCACCGCGGCGGACAAGACCGGCCCGACCACCCGGGTACGGTTCCCGTTCAGCGACGGCTACCTCAAGGCCGGCGCCGAGATCCGCGTCGACGCGAGCGACCCCAGCGGCGTCACCGAGGCCGAGTTGCTGATCAACGGCAAGCTCGCCGACACCGAGCAGGCCGGCCCGGGCGGCGCCGCGCTGCGCTGGAGCCCGACCGCGCCGAACGGAGCGGCCACGATGACCGTCCGAGTCCACGACTCCCTGGGCAACACCACCGAGACGACCCGGCGCGTGGTGGTCGACAACGACCGGCCCACCATCACCGTCACCCCCGGCACCTACGTACGCGGCACCACCGTCACCGCCGGCGTCACCACGGTCCGCGACGCCAGCGGCCTGGCGAACCTGCGCGTCCAGATCGCCGGCGGCCCGTCCGCCACGGCCACCGCCGCGCCCTGGACGGTGCGGCTGACCAGCCGGACCTGGAGCAGCAAGCGACACACGATCACGTTCCAGGCCCGCGACAAGGCGGGCAACACGACGGTGCTGCAGCGCCCGCTCTACATCGACAACCAAAAGCCATCGGTAGGTTTCAAGAGCGCGCCGAAGAACAACGCCAAGCTCCGCAAGACGGTGACCATCTCCGCCACCGCCACGGACAGTCTCGGCGTCAATCGGGTGCAGCTTCTCGTCAACGGCAAGGTGGCCGCCACCGACAAGAAGGCCGGCTACAGCTTCAAGCTCAACCCGAAGAAGTACGGGAAGAAGTTCACCGTGCAGCTGCGGGCCTACGATCACGCCGGAAACGTCGTGACCAGCGGCAAGCGCACCTACCGACGCTGACGGCGGCGGAGAACCGACGCAGGCTGGTCGCCATGCCCCGAGCCCCATCGCATCGACCACCGTCACGGGGTGGTCGCGAAGGAGTCTTCGGTGCGGATGGTGTGCCGGCGACGGCTCGGGAGCATCGATGTCGGGTGGGAGATGCTCCAGGCTGCGGACCTGCAGATCATCTCCTTGATGCGTGCGGCCATCTTGCCGGTGGTCGCCGACGGTTTGGTCTGGTCGTCCGGGGTCACCCACTGCACGATGGCGTCGCGGCGGCCGAGGCTGACGCACTGACCGAGGTAGCCGATCTTGTTCTGGGGGAGCTGGCGTCCGGTCAGGCGTGCGGCGATGGCGTCGGCCGCCAGGTAGGCCGTGGGGACTCCCGAGGCGCAGGACATCCGCAGTGGTGTGCCGTTCGCGCCCGACGCGAGCGCGGCATCACCCACGGCGTAGACGTCCGCGTGCGAGACCGACCGCATCGTGTCGTCGACGACGATCTGCCCTGTCGCGGAAACCCGCAGGGTCGTGGCCGCAGCGATGGGATGGACGGCGAAGCCGGCCGTCCAGACGGTCACCTGGGCCGGGATCGCGCGGCCGTCGGCGGTGACCGCGCCCGCCGGCTCGACACCCGCGATGTCGGTGTGCTCGTGCACGGTGATGCCGAGCCGGTCGAATGCCGTGCGCAGGTGGCCCCGGGCCTTCTCGCTCAGCCAGTCGCCGAGGCCGCCGCGGGCGGCGAGAGAGACCGCCAGGTCCGGTCGGGCCTCGGCGATCTCGGTGACGGCTTCGATGCCGGTGAGGCCACCACCGACGACGAGCACGACCGCGCCCGGGGCGAGATCGGCCAGACGCGCACGCAGCCGCAGCGCGGACTGCTTGCCGGCGATGTTGTGGGCGTGCTCGGCGACGCAGGGAACTCCGCAGTCGGCGACGGCGCTGCCCAGGGCGTAGACGAGCGTGTCGTAGGCGATCTCGGCGGCGCCGTCGTCGTCGACGATGCCGACGGTCTTGCGGTCGGCGTCAACGGCAGTGACCCGCGCCAGCCGCACCCGCACGCCGGAGCCCGCGAAGACGTCGGTCAGCGGGCGCGGCTTCAGGTCCTGACCGGTCGCGAGCTGGTGCATGCGGACGCGCTCCACGAACTCGGGATCGGCGTTGACGATGGTGATCTCGGTGTCGGCCGGGTGCAGCCGCTTGGCCAGGCGCGCTGCGGCGTTGGCTCCGGCGTATCCGGCCCCGAGAACGACGATCTGGTGCTTCATGGTTTTGCTCCTGTCTGGTTGGTGTCGCTTCCTGAACCGGACAGCGGCACGAAACCTGACAGCAGCGAGCAGTGATCCAGGTCACCAGTTGTCGATGAGCGGTTCCCCGTGTTCGGAGGCGGCCCACTGGCGGGTCGCGCGTTCGAGCTTGGCGGGGTTCGCCTGGGTGTGGATGGCCGCGATGCCGTCATCGGTCACGTCCAGCGAGACGACGGTGGCGACCCGCTCTCCGACCATCAGCACCAGCGCGGGTACGCCGTTGGCGACCGCGGCGAACAGGACGGGTCGACCGCCGATCATCTGCCACTTGGCCGCGCTGGGTTCGAACAGCCCGCGCAGGAACCTCGCCACCCGCAGCGCACCGGTGATCGGCAACGGCAGCGAGAAGAGCACGCCGCCACCGTCTCCCACGTGGATCGCGTCGTCGGTCAGCATCCGTACGAGTGCCTCGGTTTTGCCGCTGAACGCCGCGGCGAGGAACTCCTCGACGATCATGCGTGCCGCGGCCGCGTCGACCTCCACCCGGCGCCGGCCGGCGGCCAGGTGCTGCTTGGCACGCCGGTAGATCTGCTGGCAGTTCGGCTCGGTGAGGTCGAGCACCTCGGCGATCTCGCCGTGCGAGTAACCGAACGCCTCGCGCAGCACGTACACGACGCGTTCCCTGGCCGAGAGCCGCTCCATCAGCGTGAGCATCGCGATCGAGACCGATTCACGCTGCTCTGCGGTCTCGGCCGGACCGAGCATCCGGTCCCCGGCGAAGACCGGCTCGGGTAGCCACTGGCCCACATAGGTCTCCCGCTTGGCCCGCGCCGAGGTGAGCCGGTTGAGGCAGATGTTGGTGAGCACCTTGGTCAGCCACGCCTCGGGCGTCTCGATGAGCTCCCGGTCGGCGGACTGCCAGCGCAGGAACGTGTCTTGCACCACGTCCTCGGCATCGCTCGCGGACCCGAGCAGGCGGTATGCGATCGCCTCCAACCGCGCCCTGGCCCCCTCGAACATCTCGACCTCGTGCGCACCGACCAGCATGATTCGATGGTAATCCCAGAGATTCACGGTGATCATCCTGAGCCCGAGCTCCATCAGCTGAGGACAGGCCTACGATCACGCCGGAAACGTCGTGGCCAGCGGCAAGCGCACCTACCATCGCCCTTACTTACACTTTCTCCAAGAAGTGTAAGTAAGATAGGAGCGTGGTTACACACGAGCCTGCCGCACAGGACGCCGTCCCCGTCCCGGCCGCGACCTACGAGACTCAGTCGTGGACACCGACCGACCAGGGCTACTGAGAGCTCGTCCAGCTCACAGATCGAAAACCTCACGACCAGCGCCCGGCAGCTGGCGCTCGCCGAGCTCGGCCAGAGCGACAAGTCGAACGCCCATACCGTCATCGGCAACGTCCGCGCCATGGAAGCCGCCCTGCGGCTCTCCGACAATATCGAAGTAGCGGCGATCCTGACCATGCACGGCGAGCTGATGCGGCGTCAGCCCGGCTTCACGCAGCACGCTGGCCGGTTCCGGCAAGAGGCGGTCTGGATCGGGCGGGACAATGCCGGGCCGATCGGTGCCGATTTTGTCGCGCCACAGCATGAACGGGTGCCGGACGCCGTTCAAGACATCGTCGAGTTCGCGAAGC
>NZ_QHHV01000179.1:0-18574 GCF_003947245.1 Actinoplanes sp. ATCC 53533
GTGGAGAACATCCCGTCGATCGCCCGGAAAGCCGACTTCTGCTTCCGGTGGATCGACTCGGTCTTCGAGCTGCGGGAGCTGCGGACCAAGGACGAGCGGCGGGCGTTCCTGCTGAACGTCATCTGCTTCGCCGCGTGCATCGAGGGGCTGTTCTTCTACGGCGCTTTCGCCTACGTCTACTTCCTGCGGTCGCGCGGGCTGCTGCACGGCCTCGCTTCCGGGACGAACTGGGTGTTCCGCGACGAGTCGATGCACATGGCGTTCGCCTTCGACGTGGTCGAGCAGGTCCGCGCGGAGGAGCCGGACCTCTTCGACGAGAAGATGGAGCAGCAGGTCCGCGACATGCTGACCGACGCCGTCGAGTGCGAGGTGCAGTTCGCCGCCGATCTGCTGGAGCAGGGCGTCTCGGGCATGTCGCTGACCGACATGCGCGAATATCTGCAGCACGTGGCGGACCGCCGGCTCGTCCAGCTCGGCATCGCCCCGCTTTACGGCTCGCAGAACCCGTTCGCCTTCATGGAGCTGCAGGACGTGCAGGAGCTGTCGAACTTCTTCGAGCGCCGGGTGTCGGCATATCAGGTCGGCATCACCGGCTCGGTGAGCTTCGACGACGACTTCTGATCGCCTGCACTGCGCGCTGCCGTCCGTGACCTCACGGACGGCGGCGCGCGCCCGCGGCCACCGCCAGACCCGGAAGAACCGGCGAAGCCGTCCCATTACCGCGACGGAGCGGACACGGTGGCGGGGTGGGCCGCGGCGGCCACCTCATCGGCCAGGGCCGCGATGGCGTCGTCGTCGATCGGGCTGACCGTCATCCGGACGCCGGGCGGCGAATCCATGCGGAACAGGGACCCGGGTGCGACCGCATAGCCGGCGTCACGCAGGGTGGCCACCATGCGGGTCTCGTCCTGGACGCTGACCCAGATGTTGATGCCGGTGGCGCCCCGGGCACGCACGCCCCGGGCTGCCAGCGCTTCGCGCAGAGCACGGCGGCGACGGTCGTAGTCCGCACCGGCCGCGATGATCTGGGCCGCCACCTCCTCGTCTCGCCACAACAGGAGCAACAGACGCTGCAGCACTGTGGACACCCAGCCGGCCCCGATGCGCATGCGGCCGACCACCCGGGCGATCGTCGCCTCGTCGCCGGCCATGACAGCGATGCGCAGGTCGGGACCGAAAGGCTTCGAAGCCGACCGGACGAATGCCCAGGACGTGGTCACTCCGCCGAGGCAGTGCAGCGGGACCCCGGCCAGCTCGGCGGCGTGGTCATCCTCGATGAGGAGCACGTCCGGGGTGCGGGCCAGGACGGCCCGCAACTCCGTCGCTCGGCCGGCGCTGACCGCGGCTCCGGTGGGATTCTGCGCTCGGGCGGTGATCACGACCGCGCCCACTCCGGACGCGAGAACGACCGCGAGCCGATCGGGCAGCGGGCCTTCGTCGTCGACCGCGACCGGCACCGCGGTGAGACCCAGGGCGGCCAGAAGGTCGAGGAGGTTTGCCCAGCCTGGATCCTCGACGGCGACCGAGTCGCCGGGGCGGAGATGGGCGGTGAGCAGCCGCTCGATGGCGTCGAGGGTGCCGTTGGTGACGGTGATGGCGGCATCACTGACCGGCACGCCGTCAGCCGCGAGGCGGGGCCGGGCCGCGTCGATGAGCTCGGGCATCGCGCCGGCCGCGGCGTATCCCATGGGCGGACCGACCTCATCGGACACGGCCCGGAGGTGGCGGCCCAGGGTGGGCAGCATCCGGGTGTCGGGGTCGCCGGCCGACAGGTCGAGCGCGCCCGACGGCACCGGCAGCCGCAGCGAGGAGCGCGGGCTGGCGACGGCCGGCCTGGCCCGGATCCGCGTGCCCTGGCGCCCGACGGACTCGACGATGCCGCGCTGACGCAGCTCCTGATAGGCCTTGGACACCGTGGCGGGGCTCACATGCAGGTTGTCGGCGAGGACCCGGATGGGCGGCAGACGATCCCCCCATGCCCAGTCGCCGCAACGGACGCCGGACTCGATGCTCGCGGAAATCGAGGCGGCGCTGGAACCGGTGACCTGATACTGTGCTGACACACGAGAGATTCTGTACTAGTACAGAGCCCTTGGCAAGGAGGGTTCCGTGACCGACCTCTACCAGCCCACCGCTCGGACCACGGCGACCCGCAACCGGGACCGCATGCACTACGAGCGCGACAAGGCCCACGCCATCCTGGACGAGGCGTACGACTGTTCTGTCGCCTTCGTGGTCGACGGCGAGCCGCGGGTGCTGCCCACGCTGCACGTCCGCGTCGAAGACACCCTGTATCTGCACGCCTCCACGGGCGGCCGCCTCGGGCTGCGGGCCCGCGGCGACGGGGTGCCGGTCGCCGTGTCGGTGACGCTGCTCGACGGCATCGTCTACGCGCGCTCACAGTTCCACCACAGCGCCAACTACCGATCGGTCGTGATGCACGGCAACGCCAGGCCGGTCACCGACGATGCGGAGAAGAGCGCGGCGATGCGGGCGCTGGTGGAGCGGGTGGGCCACGGTCGCAGCGCGCAGAGCAGACCGCCGACCGCACGAGAGCTGGCGACGACCACCTTGCTGGCGCTGCCCCTTGTCGAGGTCTCCGTGCGAGCCCGCACCGGTGGCGTCGTCGACGACCCGGAAGATCTGTCGTTGCCGCACTGGGCAGGCGTGCTGCCACTGCGCCGGGTCGCCGGTCCGCCCGAGCCGGATTTCGGGGTCACCGGGCCACCGCCCGCCCACCTGCCGGGGCCGACGTCGCCGTGGCACATCGCGGCGCCGCTGAGTGGACGGCATGTCGCGTTGGAGCCGCTGGCGCCGGGGCATGCGGAGGGGCTGATGGCGGCCCTCAGCGATGACGAGACGTGGCAGTTCCTGCCCGCGGAGCGGCCACGAAGCACGGAGGAGATGGCCGAGCTCATCGCCGTCGCCGCCCGCGAGCAGTGGGCGGGCGGACGGGTTTCCTGGGCGCAGTGTGACCCACGGACGGGCGAGATCATGGGCATGACCAGCTACCACGACATCGACCCGGAACGGCGGGCCGTCGGAATCGGCCACACCATCCTGGGACGACGGTGGTGGCGCACCGGTGTGAACACCGAGGCGAAGCTGCTGCTGCTGGAGCGGGCTTTCGAGGTGCTGGGTGCGGAGCGCGTGTTCTGGTACACCGACATCCGCAACGAGAGGTCGCAGCGCGCGATCGCCCGGCTGGGTGCTACGCGGGACGGATTGATCCGGCGGCACCGGTTGCGCCCGGACGGGACGTGGCGGGACACGGTGCTGTTCGCGATGACGGTGGAGGAGTGGCCCGCCGCGGCGGAACGCCTCCGCGCCCGACTGGCCGCTGCATGACGGCTCGCGACGGCCAGGGACGTGGCCGACCGCAACAAAGCCGGGCCGGGCCGGCCCGGGCCAGGGCGGGCCGGGCCACAACCGCGACCTGGTCGGATCTCAGCCAGCCGGATCCGGGCCGTGACACGGACGGGCCGTGACGGGCCTGCGGTTGCCTGGCCCGTCACGGCCCGTTGGATCGTGGCGCTGCGGTCAGACGCCTGCGGGTTCGCTGACCCGGTCCTTCTTGGCTTCGGCGTCGGTCGCCGCGGGCGTGGCGGCGCGGCGGTGCCACAACGCGTCCAGGGACCATGGGCCGGGGCCGAGCACCGCGATGGCCAGGAATGCCCAGGCGTACAGGGCGGAGGTCACGCCGCCGTTCTGGGTGGGTGCCAGGGCCTCGGGCTGATGCACGACGAAGTAGGCGTAGGCCATCGAGCCTGAGGCCAGCACGGCCGCCACGCGAGTGAACAGGCCCAGCATGACGAGGATGCCGCAGACCAGTTGGATCAGGCCGGCCCACCAGCCCGGCCAGACGCCCACTTCGAGCGCTTGGCCCGAGCCCGCGTTGCCGCCGAAGAGGCCGAGCACCGTTCCCGCGCCGTGCAGGCTGAACATGAGGCCGATCACGATCCGGAACAGAGACCAGACCGGGCCGGAGAATCTGTGCGTGTCCATGTGTCATTCCTTTCGTGGGAGGGGATGACTAGACGGACGTTAATATGTTGAAGGTGCAACCATCAAGGGGCGCGGCCACCTTAATCGGTTCAGAACGCCCTCCAGGGGGTGTGACCGGCATTTCGGTTTTGTTATCTTCGCTGGTCACTGGGCGTGTCGATGGGTACGGCGCAGCGGCGTGGGCAAGGACACAGGTTTCTGGACCTACGGACACTGCCGGCGACTCAGCGCCGCGCTGAGGATGGAGACCGTGCTGGGGATCACCGAATTCTGGACGTACGTGCTGGGCGCGGCTGCGATCGTGCTGCTGCCCGGGCCCAATTCCATCTTTGTGCTCACGGTCGGCGCCCAGCGCGGCGTGCGCATGGGCTACCGGGCCGCCGCGGGAGTGTTCGTCGGCGACACCGTGCTCATGGCGCTGGCGGCCGCCGGGGTCGCGTCCCTGCTCCGGACCTATCCGCCGATCTTCATGGTGATCAAGTACGCCGGCGCGGCCTATCTGGCCTGGCTCGGGCTCGGCATCATCCGTGGTGCCTGGCGCATGTGGCGCGACCGAGGCGATATGACAGCCGCCCGGCCGACCGGGAGCGCAAAGCCGACCGGAAGTGCCGGGCCGACCGGAAACGCCCGGCCGACCGAAAACGCCGGGCCCACCGAAAACGCCCGGCCCACCGAAAACGCCCGGCCCACCGGGGACACCATCCGCCCGGCGGGTGGCATGACTCCGGCGCAGCCCAGCGGAATCAGCGCGGGGATGCAGCGGCCGTTCCGGCGGGCGCTGGTCGTCAGCCTGCTCAACCCGAAGGCGATCCTGTTCGTGGTCTCGTTCTTCATTCAGTTCGTCGAGCCGGGGTATGCCCACCCCGCCCTGTCGTTCCTGATTCTCGGCGCGGTGCTTCAGGTGTTCAGCGTGCTCTATCTCACGGCGCTGATCTTCGGCGGGCGGTTTCTGGCCGGGCAGTTCCGACGGCGGCGACGGCTCTCCGCGGGTGTGGCCACCGGGGTCGGCGCGGTGTTCGTCGGTTTCGGCGTCAAACTCGCCACCGCCTCCGTCGGCTGACCCCGCCTCGCCTCACAGCCTGCCGGAGTCGCCGCGGCGGTCAAACCCAGCAGTGCCCCGGTAGGCCGCCTGGTGGACCCAGCCCTCCACCAGGGACACCCAATCGGTCCCCGCTGCCTCAGCGTGCTCCACCCGGTGCCGGGCATACGTGTCCCGGCCCTCGCTCAGCAGTCCGCCGCGCTTGTCGAATTCCAGGATCACTTCCAGGCCGGACTCGTCCGCCACGAAGGTCACTTCCACCTCGTCCATCGACGGCGTGTACTCCGGCGGGGCCGCATACTCGATCTCCTGGTAGAACGGCAGCTCCTGCCGTACCCCATAGATCCCGCCGCGTTCCACGTCGGCGTGCCGCAGCCGGAAGCCCAGGCGGTCGAAGGCCGCCAGGATCATCTCCTGGGCCGGCAGCGGGTGGACCTCCACCCCGTCCAGGTCGCCCTGGTCGACCGACTTCGCGACCGACAGTTCGGTCCGCACGCCCATCGTCATTCCCGACAGCGGCTTGCCCGCCAGGTGCGTCACCGGCGTCTCCCAGGGCACCGCCAGGGTGAACGGGATGTCCTCGCGCGCCCCCGCGGCCAGCGTGAAGTTGCCCGCCACCGAGGCCCGGTGGAATTCCAGCAGCGCCTCGCCGTCCTCCGCCTCCGCGCGGGTGACCAGGGCCAGCACGATGTTGTCGATCAGGACGTCGTAGTCGCCGCCGGCCACCCGGACCTCGCCGTGCAGCCTGCCGCCGGGACGGGTGGCCGGGTCGGCCAGGACGGTGTCGACGCTCGGGCCGCCCACCCCGAACGCCCGCAACACTCTCGCGAAGACCATCCCGGCATTGTCTCAGCGCATGCGCCGGCCGACCGGCACCGGGTCCGTCTCGTCGTCGAACTCGCCGATCACCTGTTCCAGCAGGTCTTCCAGCGCCACGAAGCCGACCCGCGCCCCGGCCCGGGTGACCAACGCGAACTGGGACCGGGCCGCGCGCATCCGGGTCACCGCGTCGGTCACGGTGACCGCGGCCTCCAGCACGAACGGCGGGTCCATCAGCTCGGCCGCGGTCGCGGACCGGCCCGGCGTGGTGACCCGGATCGCGTCGCGGACGTGCACGAGGCCCAGCACCTCGCCGGCCGGCGCCACCACTGCCAGCCGGGAGCGGCCGCAGCGCAGCGAGGCCGCCTCGATGTCCAGGGCCGAGGCGTCCGGCGGCACCGTGACCAGCTGCTCGTCCGGGGTCATGACGTCGGCGACCTTGGTGTCCTGCAGCTTCAGCATGCTGGTCAGCAGCTCGGTCTGCTCGGCGCCGATCAGGCCTTCCGCGCGGGAGCGTTCCAGCAGGATGTGCATCTCCTGCGGGCCGTGCGCCTGGGCGAGCTGGTCCTGCGGGTGCACGCCGAACGGCTTCAGGGCCGCGTTGGCCAGGGCGTTCAGGACGACCAGGGCCGGGCGGACCAGCCGGACGAAGCCGCGGAACGGCAGCGCCAGCAGGGTCGCCGAGCGTTCCGGGTCGGTGATCGCCCAGGACTTCGGCATCATCTCGCCGATCACCAGGTGCAGGAACGTGACGACGACCAGCGCCAGCAGGAACGCGATGACGCCGCTCGGCACCTCCGGCAGGCCGATGCCGTGCAGCAGCGGGTGGACCAGGTGCTCGATGGCCGGCTCGGCGAGCGCGCCCAGCCCCAGCGAGCACAGGGTGATGCCGAGCTGGGCGGCGGCGAGCATCAGGGACAGTTCGCGGCTGCCGTCGAGGGCCGCGCGGGCGGCCCGGCTTCCCCCGGTGGCCGCGTGTTCCAGCCGGTAGCGCTTGCTCGCCACCAGGGCGAACTCGGCGGCGACGAAGAACGCGTTGCCGGCGAGCAGGAGCACGGAACAGATCGCAGCCCAGGTCGTGCTCATCGGGAATCCTCCTCGTCAACCAGCAGGGCGACGGGGGCGGCGGACAGGCGTACGGCATCCGGCACGTGCCGGTCCACCGAGAGCACCGCCAGGCCGGCGCCGGAGGGCAGTGACACCGCGTCGCCGACCTGCGGCACCCGGCCCAGCTCGGACATCACCAGGCCGGACACCGTGTCGTACTCGTCGCTTTCCGGCAGGTCGACGCCGGTCGCGTCGATGACCTCGTCGATGCGCCAGCGGGCGGGGACGATCCAGCTACCGTCCTCCTGCCGGGCCGGGGAGGGCTCGGGCAGGTCGTCCTCGTCGCGGATCGGGCCGACCAGTTCCTCGGCGATGTCCTCGAGGGTGATGATGCCGGCGAAGCCGCCGTACTCGTCGACCACGCAGGCGAGCTGCCGGTGGTCGCCGCGCAGCCTGTCCAGCACCGCGGGCAGCCGCAGCGAGGCCGGCACGAACAGCGGCGGCACGGCCAGCGACTCGACCGGCACCGAGGCCCGGTCGGCCGGGGCCACCGTGAGGACGTCCGCGATCCCGACGACGCCGATGATCTCGTCGACGCCGGAGCCGGCGCGCACCGGGAAGCGTGACCGGCCGGTGTCCAGCAGCCCGACCACCCGGGACGCCGGATCGCTGGCGCGGACCGTGTGCACGTCCACCCGCGGCACCATCACCTCCGCCGCTGTCCGGCGGCGGAAGTCGAGGCCGCGGTCGAGCAGCGCGGAGAGCTCCGGGTCGAGGTGACCCTCGGCGCGCGACTCGGCGATGATCTGCTCCAGGTCCTCCTCGGTGGCGCCCTCGGGCAGCTCCTCGATCGGCTCGATGCCGATCCGGCGCAGCAGCTTGGCCGCGGCCACGTCGAACAGCTTGATGATCGGCCCGAAGACGGCCAGATACATCAGTGTCGAGCGGCCGAGCGCCTTGGCCAGGCCCTCCGAGCGGGCGATCGCGAAATTCTTGGGGGCCAGCTCGCCGAGGACCATCTGCACGACGGTGGCGATCAGCAGGGCCAGCACGATCGAGAGCGGCGTGGTCACGGCCGCGGGCAGGCCCGCCACGCCGAGCAGGTCGGCGAAACCCTCACCGAGGAAGGGCTCGGCGACATAACCGACGATCAGGGCGGTGACGGTGATGCCGAGCTGCGCGCCGGACAGCACGAACGAGAGCCGTTCGGTGACCTTGAGGGCGCGTGCCGCGGCCTTGTCGCCCTGCTCGGCCTGCTGGCGCAGGCGGCTGCGGTCGACCGCGACGTATCCGAACTCCTGGGCGACGAAGTAACCGGTCACGGCCGTCACCAGGATGACCAGCAGGAGGCCGATCAGGATCAACATGGTCGCGCCGGGGAATCGAGAAGCCGGGCCAAGCCCGGCTGACTACTGCCACTCATCGAGAAAAGATATCAGTGTGGGCTGGCAGCCTGCTGGGAGAAGCCCATGCGGGGGTACGGCCGGAAGCCGCACCCCCGCAGTGCCCCCGTACGTCAGGCGCGGGTGATGGTGACGTTGTCCACAGCCGCCTCGACCAGGCTCGCCGTCCCGGTGTCCGCCGCCTCGACCTGCAGCTGGACGGACTGCCCGGCGTAGGCGGAGAGATTGACGGTCGCGGCCTGCCACGCGGCGGCCCGGTTGCTCGCCGCCCCGGCCTGGGTGAAGACCGTCGTGGTGGTCCCTCCGGAGATCAGCCGGACCCGGAAGTAGTCGGCGCTGGTGGCGTTGTTCAGGTGCGCGAGATACCAGGAGAACGACAGCGTCAGGGTGCCGGTGGGCAGCGTGATCGCCGGCGACCGGATGGTCGTGGTGCCGCCGTCCACGTCGTTGGCGCCGGCGCTGGCGCCCGCGGTCGCGCCGGTGACCAGGTCGTTGCTGCCGCTCACCGTGGTGCCGAGCTGGGTGGCCACGCCGGAGGTGGTGGCGGCCGGGTCACCGCGCTCGAAGGCGCCGGAGGTGGCGGTGTCGGTGGCCCCGGCGTTGGCGGTCCAGCCGGTCGCGGTCTCGAAGGTGTCCGAGTAGACCGTCTCCCCCGGCGGCGGGTCGGTGGCGTCGGCCAGTGCCCACACCGTGGCCGCGATCGCGTCCGAGTTGCGGTCCAGCGCCGTGTCGTTGATGTTCGAGGTGGTGTCGCACGCGGCGTGGTAGCAGGGGTCGAACGCGGTGGCCGTACCGCCCCAGAGGGTGACCTGGGCCGCGGTCTTGCGGCCCTCCGCCCCGGTGAAGATGCCGCCGGCGGGGATGCCCGCCGCGATGAACGGGCCGTAGTCGCTGCGCCCGTCGAAGTCGGTGCCACGGGTCGGCACGCCGATCGAGGCGAAGTACGCCTCCAGCGTGTCCTCGATCTCGGCGGAGCCCGCGGGGCCGGGGCCCGAGCCGGTGCCGTCGGAGTTGTCACCGTCGTACAGGAAATAGCCGGGGTTCGGCGAGCCGACCATGTCGAAGTTGAGGTAGCCGCCGATGGCCGCCTTCTGCGCCGCGGTCAGCGAGTTCACGTACGCGGTGGAGCCGCGCAGCCCCAGTTCCTCTGCACCCCACCAGCCGAAGCGCAGGTGCCGGTCGGGCTGGAAGCCGGTGCGGGCGACGGCGAGGGCCACCTCGAGGTTCGCCGCGGAGCCGGAACCGTTGTCGTTGATACCCGGCCCGGCCGTGACGCTGTCCAGGTGCGCGCCGACCATCAGGGTGTCCGAGGTGTCGCCGCCGGGCCAGTCCGCGATCAGGTTGTAGCCGGTCGCGCCGTTGTAGGTGAACGATTGCTGCTGGGTGGTGAAGCCGGCCGCGTCGAGCAGCCCCTTCACGTAGGTGACCGAGGCCAGGTAGCCGGGCCGGCCGTGCGCGCGGTTGCCGCCGTTCGCGGTGGCGATCGACTGGAGCTGGGTCAGGTGCGCCTTGACGTTCGCGACCGCGATGTCCGGTGGAGCCAGCGCGGCGGCCTGGACGGGGGCGGCGAAGAGGGCGGCGACCAGCGTCGTCGCGCCGATGAATGGGACTGCTCTCACGGGGTGTCCTCCGCGGGGCTCGGGGGAACCGTCGCCGAGGGTGTGGCAACGGCCACGCCGAGCATTGCAGAGACGATGGACTATGGACTCATATCGAAAGAGCCATATCTCAAACAAGAATTCGCATGGGTCTTCCGCCGCGGGGCAGCTCAGCTGTCTGTGAAGAAGGTGCTCTGGATCATGCCCCACTTCTCGAAGTTGCCGGGCCAGTCCAGATCCAGGGTCATCAGCCCGATGGCGTAGGCCTTGCCGTCGTTCGCCGCGCGCCACCGGGTCATCGCGTGGATCCGCTCACCGTCGCGCCCGTCGTACGTGTATTCCCAGTCGGCGGCCCGGGCCAGCCCCGGCACCCGGTCGATCCGCAGCTGGGTGTAGTTCTTCAGGTCGCCGGCGGCCCGCAGCCGGCTCACTTCCTTGCGGCAGGCCAGCACCGGGTCGCCCTGCGGGCTGCGCTCCGGGTCGATGCTGAGGATCCGGATGTTGCTGGGGTCGCGGAAGCAGATCGTCGTCCCGATCGTCTGATATGTCCAGCCGTCCGGCACCGCGATGTGGAAGCCGGCGTCGCTGAAATAGGACCAGCCGGGATAGAGCGCCCAGCCGTCGCGCAGCTTCGCCGCCCCCGCGACCGGGGTGCGGGGCAGGCCCGAGGGCGCCGGGCTGGCGCAGTTGACCGGGCTGAAGCCGCCGGATCCGCCGCCGGCGCCCGACGACGTCGCGACGCTGGGGGTGCTCCCGATGGCTCCGGGCTGCGCCTGGGAGTTGTCGCCGTCGCCGCGCATAGCCAGGCCGGTGGCCGCGCCGGCACCGGCGAGCAGGGCCACGACCAGCCCGGCGAGCAACCGCCGGCGGGACCGGGCCGGGCCGCTCCCGGCCCGGGCGCCCTGCTGGGCGGGGACTCCGGGCTGAGCAGGGACTCCGAGCTGGGTGGGGACGCCGCGCTGCGCGGGGATGACCCGCTCGCTGGGGTGCCCTTCCCGCAGCTCGACGGCCGGCGCCGACGGGTGGCTCCCGCCGGGCAGAGCCGCGGCGAGCGTGGGGCTGAGGCCGCCGCCGGCCGATTCGGCCTGCGCCTCGGCGGGGGCCTTGGCGGGATCCGGCCGGTCGGCGGGGGGCTTTCTCGGCCCCGGTACGACCGCACGGCCGAACGTCGTCCCGGCCGGCCTCGGGGCGGGCGGCACCACCTCGGCCTCCGCCACGATCATGCGCAGCCGCTCGGCCACCTCGGCGCCGGTGAGCCGCTCGACCGGCTCCCGGCGCAGCAGCCCGGCGAGCACGGGCGCCAGCGGACCGGCGCGCACGGGCGGGTCGGCCTCGTCCGTGGCCAGCGCCATCAGGGTCGCCATGGCGCTGTCCCGGGCGAACGGGGACCGTCCCTCGACGGCCGCGTACAGGGTCGCGCCGAAGGACCAGAGGTCGGATTCCACCGTGGACGCACCGTCGCGGGCGCGCTCCGGCGAGACGTACTGCGGGGAGCCGACGACCATGCCGGGGCCGGTCACCGAGCCGTCGTCGACGAACGTGGCCAGCCCGAAGTCGGTGAGCACCACCCGGCCGTCGTGGCCGATCAGGACGTTGTGCGGCTTGACGTCGCGGTGCAGCACACCGGCCCGGTGCGCGGCGGTGATCGCCTCGAGCACGTCCAGGCCGATCCGGGCCGCCGCGACCGGCGCGAACGGGCCGTCCTCGCTGACCACCTGGTACAGCGAGCGGGACGGGACGTACTCCATCACGATCCACGGCAGGTCGTCGGCGTGCACGACGTCGTAGATGCGGACCACGTGCGGGTGGTTGAGCCGGGCGGCGCTGCGGGCCTCGCGCAGGGTGCGGGTGCGCAGCCGGGCCTGCTCCTCGTCGGTCATCCAGGTCGGCGGGACGAACTCCTTGACGGCGACGTCACGGTCGAGCATCTCGTCGCGGGCGAGCCAGACGCGGCCCATACCGCCGGAGCCGACCGGCTCGAGGAGACGATACCGGCCGGCGATGAGCATGCGCCTGACCGCCATCAGCCCCCACCCGCCACTTCTTCGACCAGGATAGTCATCGGCGGCGGGCCCGCGGAACGCCGATCACCCGGCTACCGCGTAGACCACCAGGTTGTCCTTGTACGACCGCAGGGTCTTGTCGAAGACACCGCCACACGTGATCAACCGCAACTGCCGGTCCGGCGTCGGCCCGTAGACCTGATCGGTGGGGAAGGCCTTCTTCGGATACCAGGCCGTGGACGTCACCGTGAACGTGACAGTGCGAGCACCCCGGGTCACTTCGATCTTGTCGCCGGCCGTGATCTCGCGGAGCCGGTAGAAGACGGCCGGACCCCGCTTCGAGTCGACGTGCCCGGCGAGGACCGCCGGACCCACGTCGCCGGGGGCCGTGCCGTCCGCGTACCAGCCGGCCCGGTCGTTGGTCCTGGGTGGTTGCAACTCGCCCCCGGTGCCCAGCTTGAGGGTCTCGAGCGGGGTGTCCACCCCGATCGCCCGGACCCGCAGCCGGGTCGGTGGGCCACTGAGATCCGAGGGCACGGTACGGAACGGGTCAAGGGTGGCGGCGTCGTCGTTGGACGGGGGCGGCACCCCGGCCATGTCCTCGGATGGTCGCGCCGTGACCGGGGCGGCGCTCGGCGTGCCGCCCCAGCGGCCCAGCCCTTCGGTGCCGCGGGGCTGGCGGACCAGCAGGTAACCGGTGGCCACCACGAGCGCCACCAGCACCGACACCGCGATCGGCAGCGCGACGCGCAGCGCCTGGTGGCGTACCACCGGCTTCTCCGGCGCCGCGGCCAGGTCCGGCCGCGGCGGGCCGGCCCCGGTCTCGGGGCCGGCCTCGGGTTCCGGCGCCGCCGGCGGATCCGGGACGCTCGCGGAGGTGTAGACACCCATCCGGTACGCCGTCAGACAGCGCGGTGGCGACGCCTGAGCGCGACGAGGATCACGCTCGTCGCCATCGCGGCACCACCGGCGAGCAGCAGAGCCATCGGCAGCGGGGACTGCGGCTGGGTGCCGCCCCCGCCGGTGGCCACACCGCCCTGTGGCACGCCGCCCTGGCGCGCCGCGTCGATGTGCAGTTCCGGCTTCAGGCCGCCGTTCTTGTCGTCGAGCACGAGCAGCGAGTACACGTTCCCCGCGCCCAGCGTGCACGGCAGGTCGCTGGCGTCACCGCCACCGGTCGGCTTCACCCGCACGGTCCACTTGCCCGGGTTGACCTGGCGGTAAGCGGTCGTGGTGGCGAACTGGACGCCGTCGGCGATGGTCTTGCCGTTGGCGCCGCCGACGTCGAGCACCGGCGCGCGTACGGAGGCCTGGATGATCCGGATCTTGGACTCGCCCGCCTTCGGCAGCGCGAGATCGTCCTTGAGCACCCGCAGGCCGAGATCGGCGTAGCGGCCGACGCCGGCGACCGTGTACGCCGCGCCGTCGGCCACCGTGACCTGCGTGGTCAGCACCGGCGGGGTGCTCGCGGCGGCGCCGGCCTTGCGCATGGCCACCGAGTAGGTGCCGGTGGGCAGGCGCAGATAGTCCGACATGGCGCCGTACGCGACGCCGTCGAACTTCTGGTTCTTGACCGCGCCCGAATCGGACTTGAGATAGACGTCGACCGCCGGAGTATCGGGCGAAAGGTGGGCGAGCCGGACGTAGCCGTCGCCGGCCGCCCGGGCCGGGGTCGCCGAGAAGATGACAGTCGCCAGCGCGGCAGCGGCGGCCGCTGCGCTGCCGAGGCGCCGTAAGGCGGAAACGCGGTGGATCACGGTGCCTCCTGTTCGGAAAACCTCTGCGGCATCGGCGGTGGCGGCCATCGATGCGTACGCTCTGCGTTCATCAATGTGCCGCACGTCACCACTGCGCACCATGGTCCTTCCGGTCACGCGAAAGCGCTGGTCGAGTGCCCACCCTGTGCTCCCTTGCCTGATTGACGACTGTCTAGTCGCGGTGGCTCACCTCTGCTTCGGAGCCGTCACCCGAATGGATGGACCCGCTGTTCCCCGATTTCTGTCAGACCCCGGGGGCACCATGGACACGTGTCAGACGTGCTGGAGCAGTTCGGCCTCGCCACCCGGGAGTGGTTCCGGGCCGCCTTCGCCGCGCCCACGGCCGCCCAGCAGGGCGCATGGCGATCCATCGGGGCCGGTCGCAACGCGCTGGTGGTCGCGCCGACCGGCTCGGGCAAGACGCTGGCGGCGTTCCTCTGGTCGCTCGACCGGCTCGCCCACGAGCCCGTCCCCACCGAGCCCAAGCACCGCTGCCGGGTGCTCTATGTCAGCCCGCTCAAGGCGCTGGCCGTCGACGTCGAGCGCAATCTGCGGGCGCCGCTGACCGGCATCCGGCAGGCATCCGGCCGGCTCGGCCTGCCACCACCGGACATCACCGTCGGCATGCGCACCGGCGACACCCCGGCCGACGAGCGGCGGGCCTTCGCCCGCACCCCGCCGGACATCCTCATCACCACCCCCGAGTCGCTGTTCCTGCTGCTCACCTCCGCCGCGCGGGAGTCGCTGCGCGGCGTCGAGACGGTGATCATCGACGAGGTGCACGCCGTCGCGGCCACCAAGCGCGGCGCCCACCTGGCGCTCTCGCTCGAACGGCTCGACGCGATGCTGGCCCGGCCGGCGCAGCGGGTGGGGCTCTCCGCGACCGTGCGGCCGATCGACGAGACGGCCCGCTTCCTCGGCGGCGCCGCCGACGTCGAGATCGTCCAGCCGCGCAGCGCCAAGACGATCGAGGTCTCGGTGCAGGTCCCGGTCGAGGACATGACCCGGCTCGACGAGGTGCCCGAGGCCGACGCCGACGACCCGGGTGCGTCCCGGCACACCCCGTCGATCTGGCCCGCCGTCGAGGAGCGCGTCCTCGACCTGATCCGGCAGCACCGCTCCACGATCGTGTTCACCAATTCGCGGCGCGGCGCCGAGCGGCTCTGCGCCCGGATCAACGAGCTGGCCGCCGAGACCGTGGTGGAGCAGTCCTCGCGGGCGCCCGCCGCGCTGATGGCCCAGTCCCCGATCGCCGGCGGCGCGGCGCCGGTGGTCGCCCGCGCCCACCACGGCAGCGTCTCCCGCGAGGAGCGCAAGCAGATCGAGGAGGCGCTCAAGTCCGGGCAGCTCCCGGCCGTGGTCGCCACCTCCAGCCTCGAGCTGGGCATCGACATGGGCGCGGTCGACCTGGTGGTGCAGATCGAGGCGCCGCCCTCGGTCTCCGCCGGGCTGCAGCGCATCGGCCGGGCCGGGCACCAGGTCGGTGCCGTCTCCCGGGGCGTCGTCTTCCCCAAGCACCGCGGCGACCTGCTCAGCTGCGCGGTCGTCGCCGAGCGGATGAGCGCGGGCGCGATCGAGGAGCTGCGCTATCCCCGCAACCCGCTCGACGTGCTGGCCCAGCAGATCGTCGCCATGGTCGCGCTGGACGGGTGGCAGCTGGACGAGCTGTCCGCGCTGGTGCGCCGCGCGGCGCCCTACGCGGAGCTGCCCGACTCGGCCCTGCACGCCGTGCTCGACATGCTCTCCGGGCGCTATCCGTCGACCGCGTTCGCCGAGCTGCGCCCCCGGCTGGTCTGGGACCGCACCACCGACGAGCTCACCGGGCGCCCCGGCGCGCAGCGTCTCGCCGTCACCAGCGGCGGCACGATCCCCGACCGTGGCATGTTCGGCGTCTTCCTGGCCGGCTCCGCGAAGGTGTCGCGGGTGGGCGAGCTCGACGAGGAGATGGTCTACGAGTCCCGCGTCGGCGACGTCTTCCTGCTCGGCTCGACCTCCTGGCGGATCGAGGACATCACCCCCGACCGGGTGCTGGTCTCTCCGGCGCCGGGCGCGCCGGCCCGGATGCCGTTCTGGAAGGGCGACGCGCTCGGCCGCCCGATCGAGCTGGGCCGGGCCATCGGCGCCCGGCTGCGCACCCTGACCCGCGCGGGCGACCCGGACGCGGCCGCCTCGCTGCGCAGCTCCGGGCTGGACGAGTGGGCGGCCGACAACCTGGTGGCCTACCTGCGCGAGCAGCGCGAGTCCACCCGCAACCTGCCCGACGACCGGACGATCGTCGTCGAGCGCTTCCGCGACGAGCTGGGCGACTGGCGGATGACGGTGCACTGCGTCCTGGGCGCCCGGGTCAACGCGCCCTGGTCGCTGGCCATCGCCCGCCGGCTCACCGAGCGGTACGGCGTCGACGGCCAGGTCATGCCCTCCGACGACGGCATCGTCATCCGCCTGCCGGACACCGCCGAGGAGCCACCCGGCGCCGAGCTGGTCGCCTTCGACCCCGACGAGATCTCCCAGCTCGTCGAGGAGTCCGTGGGCACGTCGGCGTTGTTCGCCTCCCGGTTCCGGGAGTGCGCCGCCCGTTCGCTGCTGCTGCCCCGCCGCGACCCGCGCCGCCGCCAGCCACTCTGGCAGCAGCGCCAGCGCTCGGCCCAGTTGCTCGACGTGGCGCGCGAGTTCGCCGACTTCCCGGTGACCCTGGAGGCGGCCCGCGAGTGCCTGCAGGACGTCTTCGACCTCCCCGGCCTGGTCGGGCTCATGCGTGAGATCGCCGGGCGCAAGGTCCGCCTGGTCGAGGCCGAGACGCCGCGGCCCTCGCCGTTCGCCCGTTCCCTGCTCTTCGGATATGTGGGCGCGTTCCTCTACGAGGGTGACGCGCCGCTGGCCGAGCGTCGCGCCGCGGCGCTGGCGCTGGATTCGACCCTGCTCGGCGAGCTGCTCGGCCGGGTCGACCTGCGGGAGCTGCTCGACCCGGTGGTGGTGACCGAGAGCGAGGGCCAGCTCCAGTGGCTCACGGCCGCCCGCAGCCCTCGCGACGCGGAAGACGCGGCGGAGCTGCTGCGCCTGCTCGGTGATCTGTCGGCGGCCGACCTCACCGCCCGCGGCGTCGACCTCGACTGGGTGACGGCGCTGCGGGCCAGCCGCCGCGCGCTGCAGATCCGGGTCGCCGGCGAGGAGCGCTGGATCGGCATCGAGGACGCGGGCCGCTACCGCGACGCGCTGGGCGTGGCGCTGCCGGTCGGCGTCGCGGAGGCCTACCTCGAGCCGGTGACCGACCCGCTCGGCGACCTCGTCGCCCGGTATGCCCGCACCCATGGCCCGTTCGCGGCGGCGACCTGCGCGGCCCGCTTCGGGCTCGGCGTCTTCGTCGTCGAGCAGGCCCTCAAGCGGCTCAGCGCCACCGGCCGGGTCATCTCCGGTGAGTTCTCCCCCGGTGGAGCCGGCACGGAATGGTGTGACGCGGAGGTGCTGCGGCTGCTGCGCCGCCGCTCGCTGGCCGCGCTGCGCCGGGAGATCGAGCCGGTGCCACCCCGGGTGCTGGCCGCGTTCCTGCCCCGCTGGCACCAGATCGCCGGCAATGCCCGCGGCGTGGACGCCCTGGCCGCCTCGATCGAGCAGCTGCAGGGGGTGCCCGCGCCGGCCTCGGCCTGGGAACGGCTCATCCTGCCGGCCCGGGTCGCCGACTTCGCGCCGCCCCAGCTCGACGAGCTCTGCGCCAGCGGCGAGGTGCTGTGGGCGGGCACGGGTTCCATCCCGGGCGGCGACGGCTGGGTGACTCTCGCCTACGCGGACAGCGCCCCGCTGCTGTTCCCGCCGCCCGACGACGGGCTCACCCTGACCCCGCAGCATCAGTCCGTGCTCGACGCTCTGACGGACGGCCAGGCGCTGTTCTTCCGCAACCTGTCGGACAAGATCGGCGCCACCGACGACCCGGCCCTGGCGGCGACGGTCTGGGAGCTGGTCTGGGCGGGACACCTGACCAACGACACGTTCGCGCCGCTGCGCGCCCTGCTCGGCGGCAGCGGTGCACACCGGGCGAAGGCCGCGCCCGCCCGCACCCGCTACCGCCGGCCGGGCCGCCCGACGATGCCGAGCCGATCGGGACCGCTCGCGATGGCGGGCCGCTGGTCCCGCCTGCCGGAGCGCGACCTCGACCCGACCCGCCGGGCGGCGGCCCAGGCAGACCTGCTGCTCGAACGGCACGGCGTGGTCACCCGCGGGGCGGTGATGGCCGAGGGCATCACCGGCGGCTTCGCGGCGGTCTATCCGGTGCTGGCGGCGCTGGAGGAGCGGGGCGCGGCCCGGCGGGGCTACTTCGTGGAGGGCCTGGGTGCGGCGCAGTTCGCGGTGCCGGGGGCGGTGGACCGGCTGCGCGCCCTGGCCGAGCCGGCCGAGCTGGCGAAACGCGCGGGGGCGAGCGCGGTGGTGCTCGCGGCGACCGACCCGGCAAACCCGTACGGCGCGGCGCTGCCCTGGCCGGAACGGGTGGTGGACAGCGGCAACGGCGAGATGACGCCGGCGACGGGCCACCGGGCCGGCCGCAAGGCGGGAGCCCTGGTGATCCTGGTCGGCGGCGACCTGGTCCTGTACGTCGAACGCGGCGGCCGCACGCTGCTGTCCTACCTGGACGACCCGGAGGCGCTGACGGCGGCCGGGCAGGCGCTGGCGGGCTCGGTCCGCTCCGGCGCACTGGGGCCGATGTCGGTGGAACGCGCGGACGGCGAGTCGGTGCATTCGTCGCCGCTGCGGGACGCGCTGACCGGAGCGGGCTTCCGGACGACGCCTCGCGGCCTGCGCCTACGCGGCTGACCTACCCCGGCGCCGAGGCCCTGGGCCGGGCCAGCCGGGCCGGGCCAGCCGGGCCGGGCCAGCCGGGCCGGGCCAGCCGGGCCGGGCCAGCCGGGCCGGG
>NZ_QHHV01000017.1:0-26985 GCF_003947245.1 Actinoplanes sp. ATCC 53533
AGGCGGCACCCTGTTCGGGTCCCGCGTTGATACGGGCAGCGGCCAGGAACTGATCGATACGGGCGTCGTCGGCGGAGTCGACGGCGAGTTGATAGCCCCAGGCTTGCAGCGAGATGGGCCTGGCAAGCCCTTCGTGCGGGCTCATCAGCGTGTAGTCGGCGCCGCGGACCCGCTCGGCCAGCTGAGTGATCTGCTCGGCGGCCAGGCCCGTCCGGTAGGTCACCCAGACAGCGCCGTGCTCCATGCTGTGCGTCGCGTGTTCCGCGGCGATCGGAGCGTCGTAGACGGCGCCTGTGCAGCTCTGCCACTCAGCGTTGTGGTCGCCGCCGACCGAGGGACTCACCTCGTACTTCAGGGGGCCCGACTTGTGGTTGCTGGTCAGCCACGCGGGCTTCTGCTGCTGATAGTTCGTGACGCCGGCGAGCGCGGACAGCCGCTGGTCCCAGGGACGAGTACCGCGCCATGACGCGAACGCGCCATATCCGATGATGACCGCAGCGACGACTCCGACGGCGGTGAAGGACGCGATCATTCCCCACGAGCGCCGGGCGGGAGCCTTCACCGGTTTCGCGAATTTACGTGTCGGTGACGCTTTGGAATCTTTTTTCGACGCCATGACGTCCTTTCTGGTCATTCTTTCACGGATTCCGTTTTTTCGGGACGGCCGTCGGTCGGCTGCGGAAGCCGCGGGGATGTCGTCGGGGATCCGCGCGTAGCCACTCGAGCATTTCGTTGTAGTGCATCAGTTCCGGGTCGTCGGCAGGCATGCCCTGCGCGGGCCGCGAAGGTGTCGGCGGCGGCGAGTCACGGGAAAAGGTCCAGTTCATGCTCGTGTTCGCCGCCGGAAGAGGCTTGCCGGCCGAGGGTGTTGCTGCCTGCTCCGCGGCGTGCTGACGTATGGCCCGGACCCAGACGAACACGCCGAATCCCGCGAAGACCGGCCACTGCAGCGCATATCCGATGCTGAGCACGTGCCCGCTCATGGCGCTGCGTAGCTGCCACCAGCCGAGCCGGATGAACAGAAGAAAAAGGCCGCACACCACGATGTGGCCGAGCAGCCAGCGTGGACTCAGGTAGTGGGCTCGGCCGCCCTGTGCGGGTGCGCTGCGCTGTGTCATTTATGGTGGTCCTCATGAGAGTGCCGCGCGTTTCCACCGATATCGGAGACACCGTTTCTCTGGTGTTTTCCTCGGACGCTGTCGAGATTCACGAGATGACGGCAGGGCGGCAGCGCGCCGCCCGGATCAGCGGCGGCTCGCTGGTCGTCGCCTTCGGGCTGGCCGCGGTGGCCGTCAATGCCGAAGATCGCGGTAATCACGGGCTCGGCGTAGCGCTGTGGGTCATGACCGGTGTCCTGGTCCTGGTCGGTGCCATCGGGGCAGGTGCGTGGTGGATGGGGTCGGCACTACGGCAGAGCAGGCGCGACGCGGTGGTCATTGCCGCGCCCTCGGTCACGGCGGCGGAAAGTGTCGTGCGCGACGGGCGTGTCACCGTCACCGTCCGCACCGATGACGGTCCGGCCCGGACGTTCAGCGCCGTCGGCCACGCCGGGGCGACCTTGGCGACGGAGTTCGCGCGGCTTCTGCAGGCCCCGACGCCGGCGGCCGAGGAGCCGTCGAAGGGCGATCCGCGAGACTGAAGCAGCCAGCCGTGGCTGCGGGTGGCGATCAGGTCTCCGACACCCATCCAGACGATGGCGCACACCATGGTGGCTAGCCGGGGACCGTGACGACGAGAAGTTGACCGGAAAGCGCCGACATCACAGGATCTCCCTTCGCCGGGCTCGCACCGGTAGTGTGCGGAACCTGCACCACCATACCTAATCTCCTAAGGTGCTTAGGTTCACGGTCCGCCGTCGGGTGGGACGCTAGCCTGGGCCGTACAGGAGTCGAGGAGGGAAGGCGCGTGCGCGGGTTCGGCGAGTTGGAAGCGGCGATCATGAGCGCATTGTGGGATCGCAGCGAACCCGCCACCGTCCGACAGGTGTGGTCCGATCTGCAGCCGCAACGCGAACTCGCCTACAACACCGTGCTGACCGTCGTCGACAACCTGTACAAGAAGGGCTGGCTGCGACGGGACCGGCACGGGCGGGCATTCCGGTACCGGCCGGTCGCCTCGCGCGCGGACTACGGCGGACAGTTGATGCGTGACGCGATGGCGGAGACCGGCGATCCGGCGGGCACGCTTGTCGGGTTCGTCCGACAGCTCACCGACGCCGAGAGTGCGGCGCTGCGCGCGGCACTGCAGAGCTATGAGCAGGACGAGGACGACTCATGATCACCGTTGTCCTGCTCGTCTTCGCCGCCCTGGTGACCTTCAGCGCGCTACGGTGGCTCGCCGTAGCCGCGTGGACCTCGCGCGCGCCTCGGCTCGGCATCGCCGCGTGGTACGCGGTACTCGGCACCGTCGCGATCGCGATCATCTCGGCGATCGCCGAGGCACTGATCCCGTTGCCCGGCGCCACGCCCGCCTGGTGCGACGCGGTGATCTGGTGCGCCGAAGCCATGGATGACACGCACAGCCCCACGGCCGGGTTCACCGCACGGCTGCTCGCGTCACTCACCGCGTTTGCGGCGATGCTGACCGCGATCCGCGTTCTCCACGGAGCCCGTGCGGTGGCGCAGGACCGCACCCGACACCGCAATGCCGTGTGTCTGGCCGGCCGCGTCCGCGAAGACCTGGACGCCACCGTGATCGACCACCCGCAGCCCGCCGCCTACGTGATCTCCGGCCGCACCTGCCGGGTCGTGGTCACCAGTGGAGCACTGCGGCACCTGAGCGCCGCGCAACTCGCCGCCGTGCTCGCCCACGAACGTGCGCACGCCGCCGGGCACCACCAACTGCTGCTCGACGTGGTGCGGGTCACCGCGGCGGCACTGCCCCGGTTCACCGTGATCGCCACGGCTCGTGACCAGGTCGAGCGCCTCATCGAGATCCGGGCGGACGATGTCGCTGCGCGACGTCACCGCCGCGTCGACCTCGCCCACGCCCTGGTCACCATGGCCACCACCCACCATCGTGAGTCGGCCGCCCCGCCGACGGGACTGGCGGCGGCGACCGGCGGGGACGCCACCGAACGGCTGCACCGGCTGATGCGCCCGCCGCGACGGCTGCACCACGCCGTGAGCGTACCGTCGTGGGCCGCCGTCGCCGTGCTGCCGGGCGTGCCGCTGGCGCTGGCGGCGGCCTGCCGGTGGTGGCCCCCGCTGGCAACATGTCTCTGGGGTGCGTGAGATGCGACGCCTGAGCGGTGCAGCCGCGTTCGCCGGACTGGTCCTGGGGTTCCTGATCGCGCTCGTGGCACCAGCCGCGCCGGCCAGCGCCCACGCGGTGCTGCAGAGCACCGAGCCGGCCACCGACGCAGTCCTGAGCCAGGCACCGCAGCGGGTGACCCTGACGTTCAGCGAACCGGTGCAGTTGCTCGACGGCAGGGTCCAGGTCTTGGCACCCGACAACTCACGCGTCGAACAGGGCCAGCCGTCAGTGTCGGGCTCCACGATCACCATCAACCTGAACTCCCAGCAAAAGGGCACCTATCTGGTAAGCTATCGGGTCGTCTCCGCCGACAGCCATCCCATCGCGGGATCGTTCCCGTACTCGGTGGGTGCGCCATCCGCGTCGCCGACCGCCACCGACGTGTCCTCCGCCGTCGATCCGCTGGTGGGCACGGCGATCCCGGTGGTGAAGGGCCTCGGGTACGCCGGCCTGCTGCTGACCATCGGCCCGATCATGGTCCTGGCGCTGCTGTGGCCGCACCGGCTCAGTCGCCGCGGACCCGCCCGGGTGTTATGGGCAGGACTCGGACTCGTCGCCGGCAGCACCCTGGCCGGTCTGTGGCTGCAGGCCCCGTACACGACCGGTGGCGGGATCTTCGACGTCGGCGTCGACGACCTACGCGACGTGCTCGGCACCCGGTACGGCGCGGTCATGCTGGTGCGGCTCGGGGTTCTCTGCGCCTGCGCGGTACTGGTACGTCCGCTGTCCCGCGGTGCGGGCGAGTCCCGCGCGGATCTGGCCCTGCTCGCCGTGCTCGGCGTTGCCGCGGTCGGCACCTGGCCGTTGACCGGGCATCCGACCGCTTCCCCGGTTTCCGGTGTGTCCGTGGTCGCGGATGCCGTGCATCTGGCTGCGATGGCGGCCTGGCTGGGCGGCCTGGTGATGCTGACCGGTTTCCTGCTGCCCCGCGCGAACGAGCGGGAGCTCGACGCGATCCTGCCGATCTGGTCGCGGTGGGCCACCGCCGCGGTCGCCGCGTTGATCGTCGCGGGCACGATCCAGGCCTTGATCGAGATCGGCACCTTCACCGCTCTCGCGACCACCACCTACGGCAGGCTGCTGCTCGTCAAGATCGGCCTGGTCGCGGTCGTACTCGCCGTCGCCGCGTACTCCCGGCGACTGGTAAGACGCCAAGCCGCGGCCGGCCGTGCCCGGCTCCGCCGCGTCATCCTGGTCGAGCTCGCCATCACCTCGGCCGTCCTCGCCGTCACCGCGGTGCTGGTACAGACCACACCGGCGCGCACCGCGTCCGCGACGACCACAGCGGCGCCGGCCAGCACCGCGCAGGTCTCGACCACGCTCAAGAACGACACGCTGTCGCTGCAGGTCACCGTCTATCCCGGCCAAGTCGGCAACAACGCGATCCACCTGTACGCCTACACGCTCGACGGTACGGCCCTGCCGATCGTGGAGTGGACAGCGACCGCGGCGCTGCCGGCGCGGAACATCGAGCCGATCGAGGTAGCCCTGGTGCGCATCACCGACAACCACGCCATCGGCGATGTGGGTCTGCCGGCGGCCGGTCCGTGGCAGCTGCGGTTCACGCTGCGCACCTCGGATGTCGACCAGAGCACAGTGACGGGCACGGTCACGGTCAGCTGAGGCGTGCGCCGTCATGGGACACGCCTTGACCTCCGCCGGCCTCCGATGTCACCAACCGGCCGGCTCGCAGATCCCGCCAAGGTCCGGCGTCCGCCTGGCTCGACCTGCAGCGCGGCGTGCTCAAGGTGGTACCGGTCCTCGAGGTCCGTGCGAGCGGCGGCCAAGACCATGGCGAGGTCGGCGCCGGGCGCGAGGACAAGGTGGGCCTGCGCCCCGTCCGTGCCGGACGTCAGGGGCCTAACGTGCAGGTCGTGCACCTGCGCGGACCCCGTCGATCTCGCGTAGCGTCCGCTCGACCGCGCTGACGTCGACGTTCTCCGGGGTGGCCTGCACCAGGATGCGGACCGCCGAGCGGGCCAGTGACACGGTCCGGGGCACGATGAACAGGGCCAGCGCCGGCGTGCCTGCTCCATCGGCCGAGGACCCGGATCCCGAGCTCACCTGCACTGGAAACGAGCTTCGCGCTGACTTGGTCTGCCGTACCCCTGCCTCGCTCACTGCTCGCCGACGCCCCGCGGCGCGGCGTAGCTCCGGTTTCTGATCCCGGACACGCGGGATGCCGAAGAGTCCCATGGCCATCGGAGGCGTGCACTGTGATGTCCAGCCGACGAACCGGACCGCTTCTGCTGGGGGTTGGCCGCCACCGCCGCCCCACGGCCTCGCGCTGGGGTCGCCGGCGCCGCCACGTCGATGATCAGCCCACGACCCCGGCCGCGCTGTGCTCAACCACCGACGCCACGGCGTCACGTCGGGTGCCGCCCCTCTTGTGGCCAGGGCCGCGCCACAACCGCCAGGTCGCGGCAGACTCGTCGAAATGGTCAAGGCCAGCGAGTCGGTTGTCTGGAGGCGCCGGCATCAGCGCCGCGGCAGTATCCTGATCCCGAACCGCACCCGCACGCGCTCTCGCAAGAGCTCAAGGCACCGCTGCTCGCGCCGAACTGGATCGAACACGGCCCAAAGGCCCCGGCAAACGGCGAGGTGATCATGAGCACGGACTGGTTGTCCCGGCGAGGCATCCGGCGCGTGGCCACTGCGGGCCTGGCCGTCGGCCTCGCCGCACTGGCGACGCTCGCCATCGTCGGCACCCGCGGCGCCAAGCAGGCCACGGCGCAGGTCCGCGCGTCGAACCAGGTCAGCATCGCGTGGCAGAGTGTCTTCGTCGAGATCAGTGAGCAGGACGCGGCGCTGCGCCAGTATCTGGCGACCGGGACCAGCCTCGACCGAGCCGCGCTGCGTGCGGTGATCGGGTCGGCCGAGGAGCAGCTCGATTGGCTCACTGCGCATGGCGGGAGCGACGCGGCGTTCCAGGTCGTTCAGCTACGGCGCCACTATGCGCGGTACGAGAACACGCTGCACGCCGTGGCCGCCGCCGGCGAGCAGGGGCAGCCGGAGCGGATCGAGGCGCACGTCCAGTCGGCCGCGCCGGAGTTCTCCGCGCTGCGCCGAATGTCGGTGGCCAATATCGAACGCGAGCGCCGCGGACTCGCCGCGTATCTGGCCGCCGCGGACGGGCGGAACCAGGCGCTGCAGTCGATCGCGGTCGGGGTGATCATCATCGACCTCGCGACGTTCGCGTTGTGCGCCGCGATCCTGATCGGCTACCAGCGACGGGTGGAGCGCCAGGCGGCGTCCAGCCACCACCAGGCCACGCACGACGCGCTCACCGGTTTGGCCAACCGTGTTCTCTTCCACGACCGGGCGCAGCAGGCGCTGAACATCGCGGCCCGGACCCGGCAGCCGGTCGGGATCGTCTCGCTCGACCTCAACGGCTTCAAACAGGTTAACGACACCCTGGGCCACCACCGCGGCGACCTGCTGCTCCAGCACGTCGCCAACCGGCTGACCGAATGCGTCCGCGACACCGACACCGTCGCCCGGCTCGGCGGCGACGAATTCTCGATCCTGCTGCCGAACGTGACCTCCGTCGCCGACGCGACCGAGGTGGCACGCCGTGTCCTGGACTCCCTCCGACAGCCGCTCGACCTCGACGGACAGCCCGCGATCGTCGGCGCCAGCATCGGCGTCGTGATCTTCCCCGAACACGGCGCCGACGTCGAGCTCCTGCTGCAGCACGCCGACAAAGCCATGTACACCGCCAAACAGGGCCGTCTCGGCATCTGCGTCGCCGCCGAGCCACATCCGACCACCAACACGGTCCGCCCCGGCCACCGCGGCAGGACAGTCGTGAACTAGCCCGGCGGCTGAAGGTCTGCGTTCCCGCCTGGCGATCCTGCGCAGGCTGGCCGGCAGGGGACTGCGGTTGGCGGACCTGACCGGTATAGCTGGATTTGCGCAGTCGACGGTGTCGGCGCATCTGGCGTGCCTGCGTGATTGCGGCCTCGTGGTGGGCGGCCCGAAGGCCCGACCTGCCCACCGAACCCACCCCACTAGGCCCTTCGCCGGTGCCCACATCGGCGCGGTATTGCTGGGGTCCTCGGGCCCGGCGGCGTCACCGCGGCCGAGGCGGACCACCTGCGAGCGATGATAGCCTCGATGAGCCCCATCATGGGCGGCGGCTGCGGCCCGCAAACACCGACGTCGCCCTGACATCACAGCCGGACCGCCACCGGCCGCCGACCGGGAAAGGGCCGACCGTTGCCGCGATCCAACAGCCAGGATCGGCTCCGCCGCTACTGGGACAAGCAAGCCGGTTCCTACGACAAGCAGATGGGCTTGTTCGACCGCTACCTCTTCGCTGGCAGTCGGGATTGGATCTGCGCTAAAGCCACTGGACAGACTCTCGAAGTCGCCATCGGCACCGGCCTCAACCTGCCCTATTACCCTGCGACCGTGGCCGTGACCGGCATCGAGTGGAGTCCAGCCATGCTGGACCTGGCCCGCCACCGCGCCGAACACCTCGGCCGTGCGGTCGTCCTGCGGGAAGGCGACGCCCAGCAGCTCGAGTTCCCCGACGACACGTTCGACACCGTCGTGTGCACCTTTTCCCTGTGCGCTATACCCGACGACCATCAGGCCGTCCAGGAGATGGCCCGCGTGCTGCGTCCCGGCGGACTGTTGCTGCTCGCCGACCATGTCGAAGCCGCCAATCGGCTGGGCCGCGCGATCCAGCGCCTCGTCGAACTGGTCACCATTCCGCTCGGCGGTGAACATTACCGCCGCCGTCCCATCCAGCACATCCAGGCCCTCGGCTACCCCATCGAAGCCCACGACCGGTTCAAAGCCGGCGTCATCGAACGCCTCGCGGCCCGCAAGCCCGCGTAGGCGCCCGATCTCGCCAGTTCGAGGCGTCCGTCGCCGCGGTAACGCGCGGGCGCAGCGCCTCGCTGAGACGACCAAGCTGGCCCCTACTCTGAGCACCCGGTCCCATCTGTCAGCTTCCGCGAAGTCGACGATTGGGTGTCGACTTCGCTCGCTCGCCGGGCTGGTGCTGGTGGCCTGATGCGGCCCGCAGCCGGGGAGGAGTCGGCCGGCCCGGGTGACGTAGTTCCGGTACGCCGGGCGGTACGGCCGTGGATCCGCACTGCCGCGAGCCAGCACGCCAGGGCGAGGATGCCGACCACGCTCGGGCACCATAGCAGTCAGGCCGGCGGTGACGGCGAAGCATACCGGCGAAGAGCGGGTTGCGGAGGTGGGCCTAGACCGGCCGTCGTTTCGGCAAAGCCGGGGGGATCAGCGTTCTGCCCGGTGGTGGCCGGCGGCGACCGATTCTGGGCCAGAAGCGGCCGACGCGTGCGGTGTACGCGGTGTAGGCCCCGCCGTGGGTGCGGGTGAGGTAGGGCTCTTCGACGGCGCGGACCTGGAGCTGGATCGACGCGATGAGGACAGCGGTCGCGGCGAGTGAGACGGGGTTGGGCACCATCGCGGCGAGGCCGAGGCTGGTGACGGTCATCGCGGTGAAGATGGGGTTCCGCGCCAGGGCGAACGCGCCGGTGGTGACGAGCGCGGTGCGCTCGTTCGGGTCGACGCCGATCCGCCACGAGGCGCCCATGGCTAGTTGGGCGGCGAGGGTCGTGGCCACGCCGGCGACGGCCAGGACCAGTCCGGCGACCCGGATCGGGCCGTGGTCGAGGGCGGCGACCGGGTCTGCGCCGGTGAGTCCGTCGGCAGGGCCGGCGACACCGAGCAGGAGCGCGGCGATGAACAGCAGCTTGGCCCACCAGGTGACCGACCCGGTCGGGCCGGTGCCGAGCCGTAGTCCGGTGTCGCCGGTGGTCCGCCATTGGGTGAGGCTGCGCCACCCGAACGCCAAGGCCAGGCCGAGCAGGTAGAGGCCCAGTGCGAGAGCCGCCGTCATCGCTGCCGCTCCGGGATGCAGCAGCCGTCGGCGCAGCCACCGGCCGCCGCGTCGGAGGGCGTGCGCGCTGCGGTCGGGGAACAGCAGCCCTCGCCGCGCCAGGCTTGCCGGCCTTCCTTGACCGCGACGGCGGCGATGACCAATGCTGCGGCGGGGTCGGCCCACCACCAGCCGAACAGCGAGTTCACCGCCAGGCCGACCAGCAGCACCGCGGACAGGTAGGTGCACAGCAGGGTCTGCTTGGAATCGGCGACCGGGAGCCGAGTTCGGTGCCGGCGCGGCGCTGCGCCGCCGACAGCACCGGCATCACGGCCAGTGACACCGCGGCGAGGACGAGACCGATGGTGGAGTGCTCGGCCCGGTCGGCGCCGAGCAATGCCCGCACCGATTCGACGCTGACGTACGCGGCGAGGGCGAAGAACGACATGGCGATGATCCGCAGCGCGGTGCGTTCCCGGCGCTCGTGCTCGGCGCTGGAGAACTGCCATGCCACTGCGGCGGCCGAGGCGACCTCGATGACGGAGTCCAGGCCGAAGCCGATCAGCGCGGTCGACGAGGCCCGTGTCCCGGCAGTGATCGCCACGACGGCTTCGATGGTGTTGTAGGCGATGGTCGCCGCGACCAGCCACCGGACGCGTCGGGCGAGAGCCGCCCGCTGCGTCGGGTGCGGGCAGGCTGGCAGCAGCGGCAACGGGGTGACCATCAGCAGCACCCGTCGGACGCGGCGGCCGGGCATGCGGCCGGGTCGACCGCGAGGACCAGGCCGAGCAGGTCGCCCAGGGCGTGCGCGAGCCGGGCGTCGGCCAGTTCGTAGCGGGTGCGGCGGCCCTCGGGTACGGCGACGACCAGGCCGCAGCCGCGCAGGCACGCGAGGTGGTTGGACAGGTTCTGCCGGCTGGTACCCAGCAGCTGCGCCAGCTCGGCCGGGTAGCCCGGCCCATCGCGCAGCGCGAGCAGCAGCCGGGCCTCGGACCGGGTCGGACAGGGCATGGCCGAAGCGGGCGAGCACCTGCCCGTGCGTCAACGTCTTCACGGCCAGAACAGCACATCAATCACTGTATTCAGCGGAAGATGTACTACCGTGTGAGGGGCGCGACGGCGTGGCGGGCCGTGCGCGCGGGTGGTCCAGCGTTGTCGACGCCGTGCTGCCGCCGCCCGTGGCGCTCTGTGATGGCCACGGGCCGGAAGATCGGTGACGTGCCCGGCGGGCCCATCCTGAGGCCACCAGCACGGTGCAGGCCATGCCGACCAGCAGCCACTCCGCTGCGGCTCCGGTCCGGGTGGCGAGCGTGCTGCCCTGGCCCGTTGTCAGGATGCGCAGGATGACGGCCTGGGTGTTCATGGCGGTGGCATCGCTGACGCTGCCGTCCGCAGCCACGAAGGCGGAGACACCGACGGTTGATGCCATGAGGGCGGGTCGTCCGTGCTCCACGGCCCGTAGCCGGACCATCGCCAGCTGCTGGGTCGCCTCGGCGTAGTTGAACGTGGCGTTGTTCGTCTGGACCGCGAGGATCTCGGCTCCGCCGACGGTCATGTCCCGCACGAGGTCGTCGTAGGCGACCTCGAAGCAGATGACAGTGCCGATGCGGATACCGGCCGCGGTCGTGACGCCCGGGGTGTCGCCCGCGATGAAGTCAGCTCGTACTCGGTCGACCAGCGTGGTGACTCGGCGCACCAGTGATCGCAGGGGCACGTACTCGGCGAACGGCACGGGGTGACGCTTGATGTAGGAGATGGTCGGCCCGCCCTGCGGGGGCCACAACAGGCTGGCGTTGCGGACCTTGCCCGGCCCGGGCCCCCGCAGGACCGCGCCGACCAGGATGGGCGCTGCTATCGCCGCCGCGGCGGCATCGATGCGTGCGGCGGCGTCCGCGTTGATCAGCGGATCGATGTCCGAGGCGTTTTCCGGCCACACCACGATGTCAGGCCGGGGCCGGCCCGCGGAACGCAGCGACTCCGCCAGTTTCAGGGTGGCCTCGACGTGGTTGTCGAGCACGGCCCGGCGCTGGGCGTTGAAGTCCAGGCCCGTGCGGGGCACGTTGCCCTGCACGACGGCCACGAGCACCGGCCGGCCGCCGGGCCGGTCCAGCGGTACCAGAACGCCACCCAGCATCACGGCGATCGCGGCGGCGCCGGTCAGGACGGACCGCGCCACCCGGCGGCGACCGGCGGCCTGCTGGTCCATCAGGTCCCCGATGAGGGCGGCCGACAGCCCTCCGGCGAGGGCGACCGCGAACGTCACCGCAGGCGCACCACCCCACGACGCCAGGCTCAGGACCGGCGCGTCAGCCTGGCTGAAAGCCAGACGTCCCCAGGGGAACCCGCCGAACGGCACCCGCGAACGCAGCGCCTCCTGCCCGACCCACAGGACCGCCGTCGTCAACGGCCACGCCCAGCGCACCCGGTCCACCAACGCACTGACGTAGGCCCCGGTCGCGCCCAGCAGCGCGAGAAAGGACGCCTGGACCGCGGCGAGCAGCAGCCACGGCCACCAGCCGACCTGCAGGCCGGTGAAGCTCAACAACGGCACGAACAACGTCAGGCCGGCCACCAGGCCCAGGACGCCACCGACCCGCACGGATCGCCCGCGTACCGCCACCGCGAGCAACGCGACGCCCACCGGTGCGAGCCACCACCAGTCGTACGGCGGGAAGGCAACCAGCAGCGACAGGCCGCAGCCGGCGCTCATCGCGGCGGCCGCACCCAGTCGGGACCTGCTCGTCATATGCCCACCTGCCCGGGCCCGACCGTGGCCCGCAGCCAGATCGTGAACGCGGCCCACAGCCCGGTCATCAGCGCGACACCGACGACCACGAGCATCAGCCCGCCGATCCGGGTGATCGTTCGGCTGTGCCGGCGCGCGACGGCGACCGCGCCGATGGCCCGGCGCAGGCCGAGACCGAGGCCGATGAACGGCGCACCAAGGCCGGCGCAGTACGCGACCGCGAGCGCCACCGCCCGGCCGGTGGTGGCCTCGACCGCCGCCAGAGCCAGCACGGCGCTCAACGTCGGGCTCACGCAAGGAATCCAGCCCACGCCGAAGACCACACCGAGCATCGGCGCCCCGGCCAGGCCCGGGCTCGGCAGCCAGCGCAGCCGCCGCTCGTACTGAGCCGCCGGGATCAGACCAAGGAAGCTGAGCCCCAGCACCGTGGTCAACGCACCCGCGACGACCTCCACGGTGCGGGCGTGGACGAACAGTAGCCGGCCCACGTTGGACACGAGCACGGCGGCGAGGATGAACACGAGCGTGAACCCGGCGATGAACAACGTCGCGCCGGCGAGGGTACGCCCGTGTCCGGGCCGTGACGGGCTCCGCTCGCTGACGTCCGCACCGGCGATCCCGGTGACGTAGGAGAGGTAGCCCGGCACCAGGGGCAGGACGCAGGGTGACAGGAAGCTGACCAGTCCCGCCGCGGTGGCCACAGCGACCGCGAGCAGCAGCGGGCCGGAGCCGGCGATCCCGGCGAACCGCTCACCCACCGGCACGCCGTTCGGCGGCGACCTGCAGGACAAGCGGTTCCAGCTCGGGCTGGGTGACCGCCTTGCGCAAGACGACGGCGACCTTGCCGTTCCGGTCGACGATCACGGTGGCGGGGATCGTGCTGGGTGAGACGTCGGTGAAGCCGAGCGCGACGCGGCCCTGTGGATCGAACAGGCTCGGATACCTTTCGCGGCCCTCGACGAAGGATCGTGCCTGGTCGCGGCCATCGCGGATGTTCACCCCGAGGAACCGGGCATCGTTGTCGCGGGTGGCATCGAAGGCCGCGTTGAGTTCCCCGGCCTCGGCACGGCACGGCGCGCACCACGAGGCCCAGAAGTTCACCACCAGCACCATGCCGTCGACCGTCGCCGGGTCGAAGGCGGTGCCGTCGAGCAACTCGCCCCGCAGCCGTGGTGCGGCCACCCGGTCGCCCACCGGGTAGATGACGGTGGCGCCGGGCCGGACACGGCCGTTGTCGGCCGTCTCGACGGCGTCCACCGGCCGGTTGTCGCCGCGCGGTGGACCCCCGGCACACGCGGCAAGCGACACGACGGCCGCCAGGCAGGTCGTGAGCGCCGCCAGGCGACGCGAACCTCGATTCACCACGGTTCCCGTTCTGCTGTGCCGACCCCGACGGGTTGGGCGTCGCCCCTGGTGCCGGCGGCCGTCCGGCCTGCGGCGACGATCGCGGCGAACTCCGCGCGGAAGCCGGAGTAGTCGGTGCGGGGCAGGCCCGCGGCTTCGACGGAGCAGCCGTCCGGCCCCGGTGTCACCCGGAACCAGACCCGGCGGCGGCGCACCGACAACGAGCACAGCAGTCCCGCCAGCAGCGCCACCGCCGCAGCCAGGACGATCGGCTCACCGGGGTCGTCGCGTACGGTCACCGTGATCCACCGTCGGGTGCCGACGAACTCGAGGGTCGAGCCGTCGTCGAGAGTCCACCGCTCGCCCGGCCGCAGCGTCGTGGCCCGCCCGGGAATCTGTTGGAGCCTGCCGTCGGCAAGCGGCCGGCGCGGTAGCTGATACACCGACTGGGCGATGCCGGAGTCCAGACCGAGATCACCGCGGTAGGCGTTGAGGATCACCACCGGATCCCGTTCGCCCGGGTACGCCGACACCGCCGCGGCGCCTGCCGTCGGCATGAAGACCCCGGAGAAGCCGACCTGGGCGTCGGACGAGCGCTTGCCGGTACGGGTGTCGGCGTTCGCATCGGGAAACAGGACCACACCATCGCTGGTCAGCATGCCGTCGACGGGAAGAAACGGAGTCACCGAGGTCTGCGCACGCCCGGCCCGGTCGGTGTAACGCAGCACCGGCGCATATCCGTGGCCGAGCAGGTACATGGTGGCGTCGCCGAGGCGCAACGGATCGTTGACCTGCAGCCCGGCGGATTCCGGTCGGCCGTCGACGGTGGACCAGGTCACGTCGGCGCGGAACACCGTCGGCTGACCGTTGTCGAGGAACTCGGCGGTGAACCGCTGGAGTTCGAAGCAATAGCCGGGCACGTCGGTGGCGTTGATGCGCGGACCGAGGCCGTACTCGTCGAACTGCTGCACGCCGGTGCAGAACCCGGTGTCCGGTCCGGCGACCAGTAGCCGGTTGCCGTACCAGCCCCAGCCGTAGCCGGCCGCGACCCCGACCAGGAGCGCGAGCAGCGCGAAGTGAAACAGGAGATTCCCGGTCTCGCGGAGATGACCCTTCTCCGCAGCGATGCTCACGTGCCCGTCGGTGCCGGCGTGCAGGGCGACCCGGTAGCGGCGCTGGGACAGGACCATGCGTAGCCTGCCCGCAGCTTCGACGGCATCCAGCGCCGACGTCCCGAGCCGGGCGTGGGCCGATAGCCGAGACAGGTGGCGAGGAGCCTGCGGCGGGCGTCGGCGCAATGCCGTCGCGTGGTCACGCAATCGTGGCAGCAGGCACCCGATCAGGGACGTCATCAGCAGCAGATAGATCGCGCCGAACCACGGCGAGGCATACACGTCGAACAGGTCGACGCGATCCAGCCACGGCGCGAGGGCAGGGTTGGCCGCATAGTAGGCGTCGACCTTTTCCGCACCGAGGTTGCGCTGCGGGAACATAGAGCCCGGTGCCGCCGCCACCGCGAGCAGGAACAGCAGCAGCAAAGCGGTGCGCATACTGGTCAGCTGCCGCCACCATCGCCGGGCCAGCCGTAGAAGGATCATGCGCGGTGTCTGCTACTCGGTTCCGGCGTACGAGTGCAGGCCGGCGACGACGAGGTTCACGGCGAACAGGTTGATCATCATGGTCGCCCAGCCGAGGACGGCCAGCCACGCCGTAGTGGTGCGCTTGATGCTGGGAGTGGCGCGGGCGTGCAGATACGCGGCATAGACCACCCAGGAGATGAACGCCCAGACCTCCTTGGGATCCCAGCCCCAGTAGCGGCCCCAGGCCGCCTCCGCCCAGACCGCGCCGGCAAGGACGGCGAACGTCCAGATCGGGAAACCGAAGGCGTGCAGCCGAAAAGACAACCGTTCCAGCACGGCGGCGTCCGGCAGACGCCTGCCCAACGTCGTCACCAGAGTCGGCGTCGTCAGCGCGACGGCCGGCAGACGACGGTCGTGGCGGCTACGCAACAGTTGCAGCGCCGCGACGACGAACCCGAGCAGGAAGATCCCGGAGGCGACGGCCGCCGCACTGACGTGGATCTTCAACCAGTACGAGTTCAGGGCCGGCACCAACGGCCCAGCAGCGGTGTACACGCGCATGCCGGCCAGGCCGAGCAGGATCACGGCCGTGAAGGTGACATACAAGCCCAGCGGGCGTACCCGGGGCCGACGGACGAGCAGAACCAGCCAGGCGACAACCCCGGTCAAACTGACCACGAGGATGAACTCGTACATGTTGCCCCACGGCACCCGCCCCGCCGCCACACCGCGCGTCACCACGCAGCCAACCTGGCTCAAGACGCCGACCAGGGTGGCGCACACGGCGAGCCGCCCCGCCCACCTATCGCCCCTGCCTCGTGCCCCGGCCGGACGGCGCTGCCCCGCCGGCACCGGATCGTCGGAGCGCGTCGCATGGCCGACGGCGGCCGTCCCGGCCATCGCCGACTCCCGGACGATGGCCGGCGCTGCGGCATCGGAAGTGCCGAACGCGTGCTCGGCGGCGTAGCCCACCATCGCCGCGACGTACGCGAGGATCGTGAGAACCAGAAGCTGGTCAGACAACGCTGCCATCAACAGCCTTTCCACAGAAGGCCGGGGAGGGCCACAGCCGAACCCGGCCATCGTACCTAACCTCCTAAGTAGCTTAGGTGATGGGTTGCGGCTCGACAGATCTCGCGCTCTGGCACATCTCCGAGCCCCAATGTTCGAAGACCCGCGGACAGCGGTTCGCGTCAGCGGGGATGTGACATCACCCCGGCACGGGGCATGCCCGGTTTGTACGCCGCAGCATCCCGATTCCATGAAGGCGCACACCCGGAGCCGGCAGAAGGGGTTGGTCCTGGTGGTGGATGGCATCGACGTGATCGAGAAGGCTCGACGCGCACGAGAGCATGTGAGCGCCTATCCCCTACGGCTGAACGAGAGCAGGATAGGGCGATGCGGGTTTCGGTGCTGTACTTCGCGGGCTGCCCCCAACTGGCGCGATGCCGGACAACGGCTGCAGTAGGCAGTGGTCACACTCGGACGGTCCGGCACGGAGGTCAGCTTCGTGCCGGTGGCGACCGAGGCCGAAGGCCTCCGCGGTCGGTTTCCGGGGATCACCGACGATCACGGTCGACGGCGAGGACCTGTTTGCGGGCGTAGCGGATGGTGACGGGATGAGGTGCCGCGTCTACTCCACAGCCGAAGGCCTCGCCGGCGTGCCCGAGGTGGCCGACATCGTCGCCGCGCTGCGAGAGCGAGTCGGCCCGTGACCGCCGCCGAGACAGTCCAGGAATCCGATCACCGCCGCTGCGGCTGCTGCGGGCGTGTGCTGCCGGCCGGTCAGGTGGCCGAGTTGGGCCAGACACCGGGGTGTTCATCTGCGCCGGATGCGCGTTGTGGGCGGCACGCCGGGCCGGCCTGCTGTCAGCGTTGCGCCGAGTGCCGCCCGCACTGCGGTCGCTGCTGTCCCGCTCAGGGACCGCACACCGGGTAACCCGCGGCGCCGCCGACGCGTCATGAAGACCGGCCCTTGGTGGCCTGCTCGGCGACGGGTACTGATCGGCGGCGGGCGGCGCCGAAAAGGCATTCGGCACGGATGCGGGTGACGAAAAGGTCACCGATCGGTCACCACACCGCCCGATCGCCACCATGGTTATCGCGGTCCCGGGACCTTGCGGCGGTGGGCTGGCGGCTCACCGAAGGTAGCCGGTGACCATCGCCGCGATCTCGTCGGCGAGGTCGTCGGCGTCGATCTGCGGGGTGCGGCTCATGAAACGGTGGGTCAGCGACTCGATCGTGGCCACCACGAACCGTGCGCACCGATCAGGGTCCACGACGCCCAGACCAGGCTCGGCGCGCAGCAGCGTGGCGACCGCCGCCACCGCATCATCCTCGACCTGCCGGAACCGGTTCAGCAGATCGGGTGGTCGCGGCGCCTCCTCGAACAGCACCTGGTGCAGCCGCGGGTTCCCGGCGTGCAACCCGACTACCGACTCGATCAACACCGGCAGCCACACCTCGATCGGGCGGGGTTCGGTCAGCGTCTGCCGCACCATGTCCGCCGTCTGGTCGAGGTGGGACTGTGCCAGCACCAGCAGGATCGCGTCCTTGTTCGGGAAGTACTGATACAGCGAGCCGACGGACAAACCGGCTGCCGCGGCGATCCGGTCGGTGGTTCCGGAGGCGTATCCGTACCCGGCGAAAACGCGAGCCGCCCCGGCCAAGATCCGGGTCCGGGTCCGCCACGCCCGCTGCTGCGTAGGCGTCTTCCTCGGCTGATAGACCGACTTCGAAGCGCGCACCGGAGTCCCCTAACACGAGTACCGAAAGCGAGGAATTCCTCATATTCTAACCGCACCCAAATTACCCCCCGGAGGTATTGCCATGACCGTCCGACTCCGCACCCCCGCCGCAGGCCGCAAGGTTCTGCCAACGCTGCAAACCGCACCGTTCCTGGTGCCATACCTGGTGTATGTGCTGCACACCCTGGAGGAACTGCCCGGCTTCGCCGCCTGGGCAACCGAACACTTCGGGCGCGAGAGCACCGGCGCCTTCGCCGCCTACCACATCCCGTTGATGCTGTTGGTGTTGCTCTGCTCCTGGCGGGCGGCGCTGGCCGGCCGGCACGGCGGCTGGGTGGTCATGGCCATCGCATTCCAATGGCAGTTCGCCGTCAACGCGCTGTTCCACCTGGCCGCCTGGATCACCCTGCGCGACTACTCGCCCGGAGCCGTCACGGGAGCCGTCGTCTCCATCCCGGCCACCATGTACTTCTTCACCTGGATCCGCCACCACGCCCGCGCCACCACCACCGAGATAACTGTTGCTGTCGCTGTCGGCACCGTCATCGCCGGCCTCGCGATCGGGTTCCTGTTCCTCTGAAGCCGTGCCCGACCACACAACTCTGCAGCATGGCTAGCCGCCCTCAACCGCAGCACTGACCATGGCCTTGTGCGGCACATTGCGCGACGGCCACCATTCGCGGCAACCCCTGAGTCCGCCATCGACCACGGCGAGCGAGCCAATCGACCGACCCGTCCGGGTAGCCGACCCCAGCCATGACCCGCGTCGTGCGGCCAACGCCTCGCGGCTTCGCAAGGACGGCAGTAGCCCGGAATGCTCAGCGTCCCCAGGCACGGGCCACGTGCACGACGCCAACCCCACAACCGGCCCGACGGTCATGCGGCCGTCTCGGCCGGTCCTCTGGGTTGAACATATTGCAATGTGCGCATACATTGGCTGTCGGGAAGCGTCGGGTTGAGGGAGGCACACATGGGCGCAGGTCACGATCACGGAGCGCGCAGCTCCGGCGAGAAACACGTCAAGAAGCTGTGGGCGGCTTTCACGGTGCTGTCGGCGTTTCTGCTGCTGGAGGTGATCGGCGGGCTGATCAGTGGCTCCCTGGCGCTGCTGTCAGACGCCGGGCACATGTTCACCGACGTGCTCGGCATCGGGATGGCCCTGGCGGCGATCTACGCCGTGCGGCGGGCGGCGCGGGGTGCGGGTAGTCCGCAGCGGACGTTCGGCGTGTATCGGCTGGAGGTGCTGGCTGCGTTGGCCAACGCGGTGCTGCTGCTGGGTGTGGCGGCCTGGGTGACCTACGAAGCGGTCCGCCGGTTCACCGAGCCGCCCGAGGTGCTGGCCGGCACGATGCTCTGGGTCGCCGTAGCCGGTCTGCTGGCCAACGTGGTCGCCTTCGCGCTGCTGCGCTCGGGCAGCAAGGACAGCATCAACGTACGCGGCGCGTATCTCGAAGTGCTCGGAGACATGCTCGGCTCGGTCGGCGCCATCGCAGCGGCGACCGTGATCGCCACGACCGGCTGGCAGTACGCCGACCCGATCATCGCGGTCGCGGTGGCGCTGTTCATCGTCCCCCGCACCTTGTCACTGGCCCGGTCCGCGGTGCGAATCCTGGTCCAGGCAGCGCCCGAGAACATCGACGTGGGTGCTGTCGCGCAGACCTTGAGTGAGGTCGAGGGCGTGGCACAGGTACACGACCTGCACCTGTGGACGCTGACCTCCGGCATGGACGTGGCCCAGGCTCACCTGGTCCTCCAGTCCAGGGCCGACCTGGCGGACGTCCTGGCCGCTGCCCGCCAGGCCCTCGACGACAGGTACCACATCGCACACGCCACCCTGCAGGTCGAACCGGCCGGAGCCGACGGCGTCTGCCATCCCGCGGGCTGGTGAACCGCGATGCTGATGAACCGGGTCGAAAGCGCACTGATCAACTCAGCGCCGCGGCGGCTATTGCAACGCTTGTACGAAGTGCCACAGTTGCGCCGCTTCGGAGGACCGTTACCGGCGGGCGCCCGGGCACTGGAGATCGGATGCGGGCCGGGGTACGGGGCGCAGTTGATCCTCGAACGGTTCGGCGCCGCCACGCTCGACGCCGTCGACCTCGACCCGGCGATGATCGCGCGGGCCCAACGGCGGTTGCGCCCGTACGGCGACCGGGTCACGCTGCGGGTCGGCGACGCCGCTGACCTCACCGCCAGCCTCGGCGCCGCTGACGGTTCGTACGATGCCGTGTTCGACTTCGCGATCATCCACCACATCCCGGCCTGGCGCGACGCCGTCGCCGAGGTCGCCCGCGTCCTACGCCGCGGTGGCACCTTCTACTTCGACGAAGTGACCGCCCGGGCCCTGGCCCGGCCCAGCTACAGAGCCCTGTTCGACCACCCCACCGGCGACCGGTTCAACGCGCAACAGTTCGTACAGGCATGCGAGACCGTCGGCCTCGACGTCGGTGACCGCTGCATGACACGCATAGGCGGGGACTACCTCCTGGGCGCGGCCCGACGACGGTGACGATGCCGCGCCAGCGGGGAGAGCCGCCCAGCATCACGCACAATACGGGCGGCAGCGCACCGAAACCACGCGCGCCGCGTAGGCAGCCATTCAACGGCGGCACCCCACGGGACACCGCACCGATCGGATACGAACGGCCTCGGACGCGGGCCCTGGGCACCACGAACGCACTGCTTGAGTACACCGCCAGATTGGCCGGAACTTTTTCCGCGGGCAACGCGACTGATGAAAGGCATTGTCATGTCCTGGGCCTCTACCGCGAGGAGACGAAAGTTGTGAGGAACGCACAGCGACGCGTGGTCGGTTTCGTAGCGGCGGCTCTGCTGGCGACGGCGGGCGCGGTATCGGCTGCCGGTCCGGCTTTCGCACACACCGGGGTGACCATCGAACCTGCCCGGGCAGGTGCGAAGAACGCCGTGGCGAGCGTCAACGCGGAGGCGGAGTCAGACAGCGCCGGCGTCACCAAGGTCCAGATCTTCCTGCCGGTGGGCATCACTCCGGCGGACATCAGCCAGATCAGCGTTCCCAAGCAGTGGAAACTGACGAAACAGGACGACAGCTACACCGTCGAGGGCCCGGCGCTCGCAGTCGGCCGCAGCGCCGAGCACAAGGTTCGCATCCGTCAGCTGCCGACGTACGCGTCGATCAGCTTCAAAGTGCTGCAGACCTACAGTGACGGCAAGACCGACCGATGGATCGGGCTGCCGTCGGCGAACGAACCCGAACCGGAGAACCCGGCGCCGACCGTGAAGCTCGCCGGCGGCTCCGGCACCGCGCCGGCCTCCGCGCCGGCAACCGCGGCTCCCTCGCCATCGGTCGAGGCCCCCGCCTCAGACCCGGTCACGCCGTCCACCAGTGTCGCCGCCGCGCCCGCCATCGAGCCTGCGAGTGACTCGGAAGGCCCTTCGGCATGGTGGTGGATCGCCGGCGGAGTCCTGGTCGCGTTGCTCGCCGGGAGCGCGGTGACCATCGCCCGTCGGCGTCGCCCGTCGACGTGATCCTGGCCGGTCACGACGATACGGTGGGCGGTATAGGGCCGGCCGCTGGATCCGCCGCAGCCGGGTCGCCTGAGGACACCAAACGGTTCGCAGGGTTGTCGCGGTTCACGTATGCCGCAGTCATGTCCTGGTTCGTGGTGAGTGTGACCGCGACCGCCCACGTCGGTGCGGGCGGCACCGCACCGGCGGGCAGTCTGCGTGCCGTCCTGGTCATGGTGCGCACCGCACTGGCGGGAATCCTGGACCGTCCCGCGTCCACAAGACGGATCATCACGGTGCTGTTCGGCGGACACTGCTGCTGCACACGGCCATGACCGTGCTGGGCGACACACCCACCCCCGCACGCCGGCAGCGGGGGTGGCGGTCACTCGCATGGGTTACTCGGTCTCGCCTCCGCGTAGATGGCCATCCTGCACCTGGGTGCGGCCACCGTGCTGTGGGTGTGGCTGACGGCCGGGGAGCATCTGCTCTGGCGCGCCATGCTGCTGCTGGCTTGCCCCGGCTCAGCGGATCCTGATCCGAGCGGCCCAGGCACTGGTGGCGTTCGCCTCCCGCGCCCTGCCCGCCGTACGCAGCGGCGAGAATCTGGTCCTGGCGCCAGCCGGGCCGCCGCCCACCCGAATGACGCCTTGCCTGCTGCACGTCGGCCTCGTGCGCCGCGGACCGCCGGCGTCGGCCCGCGGCTGAACCATCGCCGCCGGTTTCGCCACGCGTCCCAGCCCCGCCCTCACCAGGGCATCCTCAAGCGACCTGCCATCGATGTCGTGACCTGTCTGGTACCGCCCGATCCGGTCCGCTACGACGCAATTCCCAGGGCCTCACCAACGCGGAGATCCCCCGCCGCGCCAAGTCCTGCTGTGACCGGATCTCGTCTCCGGGTCACGGTCTGGGACCTCGCGCCGCGGATCGCCGCGCCCCGCTGCGACGCCTCATTCTTCGTTGGAGAATCCATGCCTATCACCCAGCCACCGGCAAGGCTGGTTCCGAGCGTTCTGGCGGTGACATTTCTACGCCAGCTTCCTGGTCGTCCCGGTGTTGCTGCTGCTGGCGGTCACCGGCCTGATCTACCTGTTCCGGTTCCAGACCGAACCCCTGCTCAACGCCGATGTGATGACCGTCGACCCGCCAGCGAACGCCACCGCTGACCTGCGCCGGCCACTCGACGCCGTCCAGGCGGCACACCCCGACGCGACGATCGTGTCGATGAGCGAATCCTCCGCCCTGGACCGCTCCACTGCCTTCTCCACGACTACCGCAGACGGGCAACCCAGGGACGTCTATGTCAACCTGTGGGACGCCAACGTGCTCGGCTCCATCAATCCCGACACCACCCTGTCCGGCCACGCCGTACGTCTGCACGGTGAGCTGACATGGTGTGTGAGCGTCGCCGCGTGCCTCACCGGCAAATACCGGGACATCCACCGAACGGTACCCTCTCGGATGTGTACCGATTCCTGCTCAACCGCCGCTGGCTCGGCTATGCCGCCGCGGCGCTCGCGTTGGCGGCGGTCATGGTGCTGCTAGGTAACTGGCAGTGGGACCGCTATCAAGATCGCAGTGCCCGCAACGCACGGATCGAAGCCGGCGAGCAGGCCGTACCGGTGCCGCTCACGGAGGTGTTACCCCGTCCGGGAAGTGACAGCAACCAGGTGGAGCCGACATCGAACCGGGAGTGGGCAGCGGTCGCCGTCACCGGCCGATACGACTCCAGCCGCGAGATCCTGGCCCGCGGGCGGACCGTCAACGGTTCGGTGGGCTTCGAGGTCGTGACTCCTCTGGTGTTGGCCGACGGAACGGCGGTGCTGGTCAACCGTGGCTTCCTCGCGGCGCCGCTCGGCGACGCGACGGTGAGGCCACAGGTGCCGCCGGCCGCGTCCGGCCAGGTGAACGTCACCGGACGGGTGCGGTACTCCGAGAGTGGCTCGCGCCGGGTGCAGCGCTATGAGGGGCGTATCGAGGTGCGCCGGATTTCGGTGGACCAGCTCGCCGGTGAACTGCCCTATCCACTCTTCAACGCCTATCTGTTGCTGACCGCGCAGATTCCGACGGCTGACCCGGCCTTGGTGGCCGTTCCCGTCCGCACCGACAACGCGTGGCAGAGCGGCACCTATGCAGTGCAGTGGTGGCTGTTCGCGGTGATGCTGGCGGCCTGGTACGCCTGGTCGGTGCACCGCGAGGCACACCGGAGCCGACCGCCGGCAGCCCTCGCCGACGACGGCATCCCGTCAGCCTCATCGGGCGGACGGCGCGCGGCCGGTGACCTGCCGCTGAGCGGTCGTCGATGAACTCGCCGGGGGGTCTCTATGATCTTTGTCAAGCGGCAGCGGCGTGGTTTGTGGGGTTTTCGGTGCTGGGTTGTTGGTAGGGCTGCTTGTCGCGGAGCATGGCGTAGATGACGTCGGTGCGTCGTCGGGCTAGGCAGACGATGGCGGCGTTGTGTTTCTTCTTCTCGGTTCTCTTGCGGTCGTAGTAGGCGCGGCTGGTCGGATCGGCGAGGCTCGCGAACGCGGATTGGAACAGCGCGTTCTTGAGGGCGCGGTTGCCGCGCCGGGAGCGGGTCTCGCCCTTGATCGAGGTTCCGGACCGGCGGGTCACCGGGGCCAGGCCGGCGTAGGCGGCCAGGTGAGCGGCGCTGGGGAACGCAGTACCGTCACCGACGATGGTGAGGATCTTCAGCGAGGTCCTGACCCCGAGTCCGGGCATCGAGGTCAGGACCTGGTGAAGAGGGTGGGCCTCCAGGAGCGCTTCAAGATCGGCGCCGAGAGAGGCGCGTTCGAGGTGGATGTCACGCAGCTGGGCGGCGATGCCGGAGATGACCCGCCCGAACGCCTGAGTGCCCGGGACGGTGACGCTCTGCTCGTCGAGAGCGGTGCGGATCTTCGCGGGAAGGGTCTTGGCCAGCCGCGGCGAGCGGGGTTTCATGATCTCGGTCATGGCCTGCGGGGCCAGCCGTGCCAGGGCGTCCGGGGTCGAGGCGGCGACGAGGAGCTCCAGGACGCCGGGGCGGTCGAAGTGCTTACCCAGCAAGCGTTCCAGGGCAGGGTGAACGTGTAGCAGGGCATCGCGGAGCCGGTTGCTCAGGCGGGTGGCCTGGCTGGCGAGGTCGTCGTCGTAGCCGGCCAGGACCGTCAGGTCGGCGGCGGTTTCGTCGTCGGTGCCGATCCGTCGCAGGGTGTGCGGCATCGTGCGGGCGGCGTCAGCGATGATGAAGGAGTCGCGGGCGTCGGTCTTTCCTTCGCCGGGGTACAGGTCGGCGATCCGGCGCATCGCGAGGCCCGGTAGGTAGGCGACGTCGATGCCCATGATGCGGGCCACGGCGATGACCAGGGCCCCGATCGAGGCCGGCTGGTCGATGATCACCAAGACCCGTCCGCGGGTCTTCAGCTTGCCGAGAACCTCCTTCAAGGTGTCTTCGTCGTTGGGCAGCGGTTTGTCGTGCAGGCGTTTGCCGGCGGGGTTGAGCGCGCACGCGTGGTGCTCGCTCTTACCGACGTCGACTCCGCAGTACACGTCGTACCGGTCGGTGCTGCCGTCCTGCTCGGTCAACGCCTGGTCCCTTGCTCGTACGGAGCAGGCCGCCTCGATGCCTCGCGCCGGCAGCCACGTTACGAACAGACCAGAAAGGCGGTCAGGTCTCTATCAGCGGTCACTGGCACCCTCCGAACCCCGGTGACAACACCCCCCAGATCATGGACAACAGGGGGACTAAGTCATGCCGCGGCCGGTGGCCTGCAACCCCGCTTGGGGCTGCGAAAAAGGTAACGGGGGGGCCGCGAGCCTCACCGAACACAGCGTGACCATCCCCGAACAGCTACGACGGCCTGCCGTGTGGCTCGCCCCCGTGGGCAGTGTGCTGGCCGGTGCAGCGGCGCCGGTGGCCCTCCCGCCGCACGACATGTGGTGGGCGGCCCGGTCGACGGGTGGCACTGCTCGCGCTCGCCATGCACCGCCGACGGATGCTCGCCGGGTTGACGCTGGGCGGGCTGACCGGGCGGGTGTTGTTCCTCCCGCTGCTCAGCTTCACCGGACTGCAGGTGGGCTGGACGCCGTGGTTTCAGCTCACGGGGCTGCAAGCCACCCTCCTGGCCGTGCAGGCAGCGGTCGGCGCCGCGACGAGTGTGCTGGTCGACCGCCAGACCAGCGGACGCGACGACGATCGGTGTGCACGCCGCGACCCTCAGTGGTATTCAGACAGCGTCCCGCTGTCACGCTGCCGATCGCGCGTCGCCGCCGCAGACGGCTCGTTACACAGGTGCGTGAACGCCGAAGCGGTTCTGCTTCGGTGTGACGACGAGTGGCGGGAGCGGGATGCGACGCAAGGTGGGCATCGTCGCCGGGGCGTGCGCGTCCCTGGTGCTGGCGGGCACGGCGAACGCGGCAACATGGACCCCCACGCCCGACGAGGGCCGCCCGAGTGCAGCCAGGCACGAGGCTCCCCAGATCGTGCATCCCTCTGCCTCCGCGGAACGTGCCGTCCCGGCCGCCGCCGTACCGCGCGCTTCCTCCACCCCGCCGCCGACAGGCGCGGGCGGAGACCCCACCGACCACGCGGCCGCGCCCGGCCGACTCAACAGGAGCATGTCCGAACAGAGCACCGTAACAGGCCCACAGAAGGTGGGTGAGTTGCTCACGGTCGACCGCATCGTCGGATACGCGGCCGCGCCGCGGACGGAGACGTTCCGCTATCCGCGGGCGTCGTATGTCAAGCTGCACTTCAATCGCCTGTTCATGCTGCCCGGCGACTACCTGACCGTTTCCAACGCGCAGGGCACGGAGTCCTACCGCTACGACGCGCCTAGCGTGCTGAGCAACGGCACCATCGACAAATGGGCCATGTCGATCACCGGCGACACCGCAGTGCTGAAGCTGCACCGCACAGCCCGCGACACACTCGGCCTGAGCCCAGTGCTCAGGCGGCTGGGCGTCAACATCGACAGAGTCGCCCGCGGCTATTCGCGCGCAGAACAACAACGGGCACCCGACTCGCCGCCGACATCTGCTGGCGCGTCCGGCCGCGAGGAGTCAGTCTGCGGCAACGACGAGAGCGCCGACGCGGTCTGCTACCGCACGGCCGACCCGGTCGCGTACACCCGGTCCAAGGCCATCGCCCGGCTGCTGATCAACGGCACGCAGCTGTGCACAGGCTGGCGTCTCGGGGCGAACAACCGGATGCTGACCAACAACCACTGCTTCGCCACATCGCCCGGCGCCTCCGGCACCGAGGTGTGGTTCAACTATCAGTGCGCGCGCTGCGGCTCGCATGATGTGTCCCCTCCGGTGAAGGTCTGGGGTGAACGGGTGCTGGCCACCGACCGCACGTACGATTACACACTGTTCACGGTCAGGAACTTCGCGCAGGTGCAGAACTTCGGCCATCTCACCTTCGACACCCGCCGGCCGGTGAAGGGGCAGGGGCTGTATGTTCCACAACACCCGGCGGGAATGCCGACCCGGATCGCCGGCGCGCTCGGCGATCGGGCGGGCACGTGCACGGTCGCCGATCCGGCCTATGACGGATACGCCCAAGACTCCGACATCGCCTACTACTGCGACACAGAGGGTGGTTCCTCCGGAAGCCCGGTCCTGTCGCGGGCGACGAACCGCGTGGTAGCGCTGCACCACTTTGGCGGCTGCCCGAACTCCGGTGTGCGCGCCGACATCCTCGCCGCCAAACTGCGGGGCCTGGTGTAACCCACTGGAGTGCGGCAACGGTAGGACTTCGACGCCGCCGGGAAGGGAAGGTATCCGCGTGCCCGAAGCCGCAGCGCAGGCTCCCGAGCAACAGGTACAACACCGTTGTCGCCGGTTTCCGAAAATTGACCCTCTGTGCTGCGCTGTTGCACGCGTACAGCGGATACATCGACCCGTGGAACGGTGTCGCCTCCGACGCACCGATGACGGCGATGAACAGGTGGACCTCGCGCCTGGCCATCCACAGCCGGCCGCCGG
>NZ_QHHV01000180.1:0-11826 GCF_003947245.1 Actinoplanes sp. ATCC 53533
TGGTCGGCGCGGGCGCGCTGGTCAGCCTGCTGCTCGGGATCAGGCCCGGCACCACGTTCCTGGGCATGGACGCCGACACCGCCAAGATCGCGACGATCATCCTGGTCGGCGCCCTGATGATCGTGTACGTCGTGGTCGGCGGCATGAAGGGCACCACCTACGTCCAGATCGTCAAGGCCTTCATGCTGATGACCGGCGCCCTGGTGATGACCCTGCTGGTGCTGGCGACCTACAAGTTCAACCTGTCGACGCTGCTCGGTGACGCGGCCGAACAGTCCGGCAAGGGTGCGGCGTTCCTGGAGCCCGGTCTGCGGTACGGCGTGGAGACCGCTGGCGACGCGGCGAAGACCTTCTACAGCAAGATGGACCTGCTCTCGCTCGGCATCGCCCTGGTGCTCGGCACGGCGGGCCTGCCGCACATCCTGACCCGGTTCTACACCGTGCCGACCAGCAAGATCGCCCGCAAGAGCGTGCTCTGGGCGATCGGCATCATCGGCACGTTCTACCTGTTCACCCTGGCCCTGGGCTTCGGCGCGGCGGCCCTGGTAGGCAGCAAGGCGATCACCGACCAGGACAAGGCGGGCAACACGGCCGCGCCGCAACTGGCCCAGGCACTCGGCATCGACTACTTCGGTGGCGACACGGGCGGTGCGGTGCTGCTCGCGATCATCGCGGCCGTCGCCTTCGCCACGATCCTCGCGGTGGTGGCCGGGCTGACCCTGGCGTCGTCGTCCAGCCTCGCCCACGACTTCTACGCCAGCGTCGTCAAGCGCGGTCAGGCGTCGGAGCGGGACGAGGTGCGGGTGGCCCGGATCGCGGCGTTCGTGATCGGCGCGATCGCGATCATCCTGTCGATCTTCGCGCAGAGCCTGAACGTGGCGTTCCTGGTGGCGCTCGCGTTCGCGGTGGCCGCCTCGGGCAACCTGCCGGCGATCATCTACAGCCTGTTCTGGAAGCGGTTCAACACTTCCGGCGCGCTGTGGGCGATCTACGGCGGTTTGATCTCCGCCGTGTTCCTGGTGTTCTTCTCGCCCGTCGTGTCCGGCTCGGCCACGGCCATGTTCCCGGACAGCGACTGGCACTGGTTCCCGCTGAACAACCCCGGCATCATCTCGATCCCGGTCGGCTTCCTCTGCGGCTGGATCGGCACGCTGATCTCGAAGGAGTCGGACGCGGACAAGTACGCCGAGCTCGAGGTCCGGTCGCTGACCGGCTTCGGCGCGCACTAGCGCGCAACGCTCACCGAAAAGGACAAAACGGCCCGGGGCCGACGTGCGAAATGCACGTCGGCCCCGGTCGCTTAGAGTTGCTATATGTCAGTGCAGCAGCGGTACGGCGCAGGCCATCGGATTCTCGTCAGCGGGGGCGCCGGCTTCGTGCCGTCCCATGTCGTCGACTCCCTGCTCGGCCGGGGCTGCACCGTCGTGGCGATCGACAACTTCGTCACGGGCGCCAAGGAAAACGTCGTGCACCTGGCCGCCGAGCCGCGCTTCACGCTCGTCGAGGCCGATCTCGCCGAGGGCCTACCCAAGCACCCGGCGCTCGTCGAGCGCTTCGACGCGATCCTGCACATGGCGTCCCCGGCCAGCCCCACCGACTTCGCCAAGCTGCCGGTGGAGATCCTCAAGGTCGGCTCGGTGGGCACGCTGGCGCTGCTCGACCGGGCGGTCGCGGACGCGGCGCGCTTCCTGATGGCGTCGACCTCGGAGGTGTACGGCGACCCGCTGGTGCACCCGCAGCCGGAGACATACTGGGGCAACGTCAACCCGATCGGCGTCCGCGCCGTCTATGACGAGGCCAAGCGCTTCTCCGAGGCGGCGACGCTGGGCTACCACCGCTTCCACGGCCTCTCCACCGCGATCGTGCGCATCTTCAACACGTACGGCCCGCGGATGCGCCCCGACGACGGCCGGGCCATCCCCACCTTCATCAGCCAGGCGCTGCGCGGCTCGCCGATCACCGTGCAGGGCACCGGCGCGCAGACCCGGTCGATCACCTACGTGGATGATCTGGTCCGTGGCATCCTGCTGCTGCTCGACTCGGACGAGACCGGGCCGATCAACGTGGGCACCGAGCACGAGCTGACCGTGCTGCAGCTCGCCGAGCTGATCGTCCGGCTGTGCGGCAGCAACTCGCCGATCGAGCTGGTCGAGCGCATGGCCGACGACCCGGAGAAGCGCCGTCCGGACCTCACCCTGGCCCGGACGCTGCTCGGCTACGAACCGCGGGTAGGCCCGGAAGAGGGACTCAGGCACACGATCGACTTCTTCAAGGGCTGAGCAATTTGGCACGGTAGTGAACGTTTTACCCACAGTAATTGCCTCCTCCCTTCGTGCCGAGCCAGTGTTGATGCACGCTTTGCGTGGTTCTTAGTACGTAACCTGAAGGCATGTCTGCGACCACGTCCCCTTGGGGTAGCTCCTCCGGCCGGGCTTCCGTGCCGGGCTCGATGAGCCGGGCCTCAGTGCCCGGTTCGGGCCGCGTCGGCGCCGGTGCGCCCCGCGGGTACGGCGATGCGGCCGGACGAGGCCCAGCCGGATACGACAACTGGCCCCAGCGCGGCCAAGGTGCCGGGCCGGGCGGCCCGCCGCCCCGTGGACCCGGCGGGGGCAACCGCCAGGGTCAGCCGTACCGGGGCAGGCGCAAGCCGCGCTGGCGCCGGATCGCCCTGGTGGCCGGCGCCGTGGTCCTGGTCGGCGCCCTGGTCGCCGGCATCTCGCTGTACGGCTACGCCGACGGCCTGAACGACGACCTCAAGCGCACCGACGCGTTCTCCGACATCACCAAGGGCCGCCCCGTCAGCACGGTGGAGGGCGCGCTCAACATCCTGCTGGTCGGCAGCGACTCACGGGACCCGGACGCGATCCAGGACGACAGCAACGCCTGGCGTGCGGACACGCTGATCGTCATGCACATCCCGGCCGACCACAAGTCCGCCCAGCTGGTGTCGATCCCGCGTGACCTGTGGGTGCAGGTCCCGTCGGGCAACTCGGCCGACTGCGACAGCGGCAGCCGCGCCAAGATCAATGCGTCGTTCGCCTTCGGTGGCCTGCCGCGCGCCGTCCGCACCGTGGAGTGCATGACCGACGTGCGCCTGGACCACGTGCTGGCGATCGACTTCGGCGGCTTCAAGGAGGTCACCGACGCCCTCGGCGGCGTGGACCTGAAGGTCGAGCAGAGCATCACCTCGATCCACAAGCCCTTCCGCAAGTTCAAGAAGGGCACCATGCACATGTCCGGGGCCGAGGCGCTCGACTGGATCCGGCAGCGCAAGCAGTTCGCCCGCGGCGACTTCGCCCGGATGCAGCACCAGCAGGAATTCCTCAGGGCGCTGATGGACAAGGCGGCGAGCACGGGCACGCTGAGCAGCCCCGGCAAGCTCAACGACTTCCTCAAGGCGACCACCAGCGCGATCACGGCCGACAAGGACTTCTCGCTGACCGACATGGCGCTGCAGTTCCGGAGCCTGCGCGGCGAGAACCTCACCTTCATCACCAGCCCCAATGTGGGCAGCCAGACCATCTCCGGACAGAGCGTCGTCGTCGCCGACAAGGAGAAGGCTATTGCTTTGTACAAGGCGGTAGCTGCCGACAAGATGGATGAGTGGATCGCGTCGACCAAGCCGACCCCGTCGAGCCAAGCCAAGGGTTGATAGTTACAGATCGGGCAAACGGCGCGGGTCGACGGTATTCGTCGGCCCGCGCCGTCGATGAACACTGCGTGTCATTGACCTGAAACCCACAAGGCCTCGCAAGAGATCGAAGTTGAACGTACAGTGATGTCCGCCCGGATCCCGAGTGCTTGGAGCGCGCATGACCGTCCAGACCCCCCGACGGGCTTCGTCGATGGATCGGGACGCCGTCAAGGCACCCAAGCGCAGCACCCCGGCGGGCCCGCCCGGCGCGCCGCCCAAGGGCGGGAAGAAGGCCAAGAAGGACCCGATCTGGGCGAGGATGGCCCTCATCTTCGGCGCGGTCCTGATGATGGCCAGCGGCGCCGGCATCGTCGGCACCAAGTGGATGGTCAGCAGCGCGACGAGCGCGGTCACCCAGGACGACCTGCTGGGCGGCACCAAGAAGACGGCGGCCGAGGGCGGCAACAGCCTCAAGGGCCCGATCGACCTGCTGCTGATGGGCGTGGACGCGCGTAAGCGCTGGGCCGTCGACGACCTGCGCGCCGACACGATCATCATGCTGCACATCCCGGCGAGCCACGACCAGGCTTACCTGGTCTCGATCCCGCGCGACACCGAGGTCCAGGTGCCCGCGTTCGCCAAGAGCAAGTATCCGGGCGGCACCACGAAGGCCAACGAGGCGTTCTTCCACGGCGCCCAGAACGGCGGCGGCTGGGCCGGCGGCGCGCAGCTCATGGCGCAGACGCTGAAGAACACGACCGGCATCAGCTTCGACGGCGCGGCGATCATCGACTTCAACGGCTTCAAGGGCGTCATCGAAGCGCTGAAGGGCGTCCGCATGTGCGTCGACCAGCGGGTCAAGTCGCAGCACATGGTCAAGGTGGGCGGCAAGCCGATGTATCTGGCCGAGGCCCGCAAGACCGGCAAGTCCCAGACCCCGATCTGGCACGAGAAGGGCTGCCGGGACATGGAGGGCTGGGAGGCCCTCGACTTCGCCCGGCAGCGCTACGGCCTCAAGAACGGCGACTACGACCGCCAGCGGCATCAGCAGCAGCTCATCAAGGCGATGGCGAAGAAGGCCAGCACCGGCGGGGTGCTCACCAATCCGGTGAAGGTCAACGCGCTGATGAAGGCCGCCGGCAAGGCGTTCGTGCTGGACACCGGCGGCGTGCCGGTCGCCGACTTCATTTTCACCCTCAAGGGTGTGGCCGCCAACGACCTCGTGCTGCTGCGCAGCAACAACGGCTCGTTCGCCGGCAACGGCAGCGGACGCGAGACGATCACGCCCAAGACGATGGAGATGTTCCGGGCGGTCAAGCAGGACAAACTCGCCGACTTCATCATCGGGAACCCGGACGTCGTCGCCAAGGAGAAGTAGCTCTACGCTTGTCACGTGTTCGGACCTCAGGTACCCAGCGTGACGCCGTCACAGGTGGAGGCCACGGCCTACCTGCTCGACGTGCGTGAGCCCGATGAGTGGACGGCGGGCCACGCCCCCGGCGCCCACCATCTGCCGATGATGGAGGTCCCGGCGCGCATCGCCGAGATCCCCAGCGACACCGAGGTCGTGGTGGTGTGCCGCTCCGGCGGGCGCTCCGGCCAGGTGGTGTCTTACCTGATGGGTAACGGCTGGGACAACGTTCGCAACCTCGATGGCGGCATGCAGGCGTGGGCCGTCAACGGCCGCGATGTCGTCAGCGAGAACGGTCAGCCTCCCCAAGTCTTGTGAACGGGCCCCGCCCTCTGGTCTTCGCCCACCGCGGCGGGGCCGGCGCGCTACCCGAACACACCCTCGCGGCGTACCTACGCGCACTGGACGAGGGCGCCGACGGCGTGGAGTGCGACGTGCGGCTGACCCGCGACGGCCACCTGGTCTGCGTGCACGACCGGCGGCTCGACCGGACCAGCAACGGCAGAGGCCGGGTCAGCGCGAAGACGCTGGCCGAGCTGGAGGAGCTCGACTTCGCCTCCTGGCATCCGGCCGCGGCCACCGAGGCGTTGCAGGCGGACCACGTCCGCCTGCTCACGCTGGAGCGCCTGATCAGCACGCTGCGCGACCACGGCGGGCCGGTCCGCCTACTCATCGAGACCAAACACCCGTCACGGTACGGCGCGGAGGTCGAGCGCCGCCTGGTGGAGATGCTGCACCGGTACGGCCTGGCCAAGCCGAAGCCCAACGACCCGATCCAGGTGACCGTCATGTCGTTCGCGGCGCTGGCGCTGCGCCGGATCAGGCGGATGGCTCCCGACGTGCCGACGGTCTACCTGCTGGATATCGTGCCCCCGGGCGTCGGCCGCGGCCGGTTGCCCTTCGGCGCGCGAATCGCCGGTCCCGGGATCAGCCTGGTCCGGTCGCGGCCCCAGTTGGTCTCCGCGCTGCGCGCCGCCGGCCACCAGGCGTACGTCTGGACGGTCAACGAGGCCCCGGATCTTGATCTGGTGCTCGCCCAGCGCCCCGACGGCATCATCAGCGACCGGCCGAAGTTCGTCCTCGACCGGCTCGAGAACGTACCGCCCGTGTGACACCGGACACTCTTGGCCCCGATTACCACAAGATCCACACTAACTGCACTGCCCAAATGCCCGTAAGCGAGGCAGACTCGCAGACATGCCGGATCGTCCCGACTACGCCGCGCTGACGCGAGGGCAGATCGCGCTTCTCGACCGGATCAACGCCGGCGAGGCCGGCCTGGCCGTGCTGAATCAGCTCGTCCGCCTCGCCCAGGACGTCCTGGGCGGGCTCGGCGCCAGCTTTGCCGAGTACAGCCCCGGACACGGCCGGATCATCGCCGCCAGCGGCGTCTGCGCCCGCGCGGTGGGCCGCCGGGTCGACCGTGCGGACGCCCGGCTCGCCACCGGCGACCGGACGCAGCTCATCCCGCTCGACTCGGTCGACGACGAGTTCGCCAACCAGCTCGATGACGGCAGCCACCGGCACCGGATGCTCGGCGCCCGGTGCGAGATCGGCGGCCTGATCGTCGGTTCGCTGCACGTCTACTACGGCGAGGACGACGACGAGCCCGGCCCCGAGCACCACGACGTGCTCGAGCTGCTCGCCACCAACGTCGGCCACATGTACGGCGATCAGGCCGGCCTGCCCGTGCACGGCGACGGGCCGGTGGTGGCCGCCCTCTCCGACGGGCTGACCATCGTCGACCGCGACGGCATCGTCCAGCTCTGGAACCCCGCCGCCGAGCAGCTCACCGGGAGCAGCGCCGCCGAGGTGCTCGGCCGCGAGCTGCAGTTCCCGGTGCCGCCGCCCGGCCAGGTGCTGGTGCACCGGCTCTCCTCGGGGCGCCTGCTCAAGGTCACCGCGGGCGATCTGCCGCACACCCCCGCGATGCGGGTCGTGACGTTCCGGGACTCCACCGACCAGGACCGCCGGCACGAGGACCGCGACCTGTTCGTCGCGGTCACCAGCCACGAGCTACGCACCCCGGTCACCGTGATCAAGGGATATGCGGACACGCTCACCAACCACTGGGAGACCCTCGGCGAGGCCGGGCGCCAGGAGGCCGTGCGGGTGATCGGCGCTCGCGCCGGCGAGCTGGCCCGGCTCGTCGACCGGCTGCTCTCGGCGACCAGCGACGACGGCGAGGTGGGTGGGCACCCGCCCGGGCCGTTCGATCTCGTCGAAGGGCTGCGGACCGCGGCCGGTCAGCTCCCCGTCGACCTGCGCCGCCGGCTGGTGCTCGACCGGCTGCCGGCCGAGTTGCCGAAGGCGTTCGGCGACCGCGACTCGCTCGCCACGATCCTCACCGAGCTGGCCACCAACGCGGACAAGTATTCGGCGCCGGACACCGAGGTCGAGGTGAGCACGGAGGCCGACGACGCGACGGTGACCTTCCGGGTCGCCGACCGTGGCATCGGCGTCAAGCCGGAGCACGTCGAGCGCGCCTTCGAACGCTACTGGCAGGGCGACTCCCACGACCGCGGCCGCAACCCGGGCGCCGGACTGGGCCTCTACCTGGTGCGGCGCATCGTGGAACGGCAACACGGCTGGGTCTCGCTGCGCCCGCGCTCCGGCGGCGGAACGGTCGCGGAAGTCCGGCTGCCGCGGGCCTGATCCGGCAATCCGGAAGGACACGGCCGGACCGGCGTGCCCGGATCCCGCGGCCACCCCCTAGGCTGGTTCGCCGTGAGCAAGCGTCGAAACCCCCGCGCCGCCGCCAACGCGGCCCCCAAGCGCCAGAAGGTGCGTGACATCTTCGTCGCCCGGCCGTTCGAAGGCCTGGCCGACGAGCCGGAGTGGATCGCGCTGCGCGAGCTGGTTCCGGCCGCCTCCGCGCCGCTGACCCTCAAACCCGAGATCATCGAGGAGTACGGGGACCGCCCCGTCACGCTCTCGACGGTGCTGCCGATGGCCTGGCCGGCGATGACCCGCCAGGACGGCCGGGTCTTCATCGGGCTGCAGCGGCACGTGCAGTCCGGCGACGTGTCCCGGGACATCGCCGTGGCGATCCTGTGCGCCCTCAAGACCGAGCCCGGTGACACCGTCGCCGTGCCGGCGCTGCCGGGCGAGGGCCCGCGGCTGCAGGACATCCTGGCGGACGGCCCGCTGGAGATCGCGATGCACGACGACTTCGAATACTGGCTCGACGCCGAGCAGGCCGAGGACCCGAACGTGAAGGCGTCGCTGGAGCGGGCGAACGCCTCGATCTACCCGACCGTGCGGCTCGGGGTCCCGGCCGCGTACTGGTGCCGGGTGCAGCCGGACAAGTCGCACGTGCGCTGGGTGCTGCCGCAGGCGGAAGACCCCGCGCTGGACGCGCTGGCCCGCCTCTCGGCGAGCGGCGACCTGCTGCTCGGCGAGAACACCAAGTTCGCCGGGATGTTCCGGGCGCACGGCCTGCTGGTCCCGGTCTGGGACGTGCCGGGCGAGCCGGAGGCCGGCGACTGGGAAGCCCCGCTGGCCGACTTCGCCAAGCGCTACACCGACATCCTGGCCGAGACCGCGCCGCTGGACTCCGCGGCCCGCCGCGCCAAGCAGGGCCTCGTTGGCCGCCAGTTGACTTTGCGCTAGGTACATTGCGTCGATGGAGGACCATTTCGCCGGCGACGCGCTTGACCTCTCGGTGTGGCTGCCGCACTACCTGCCGCACTGGAGTTCACGCGCGTCGGCGGCGGCGACGTATGCGGTCGCCGGTGGCGAGCTGCGGCTGAGCATCCCGCCCGAGCAGGGCCTGTGGTGCGAGGATCTGCACGACGGCCCGCTGCGCGTCTCCGGCGTGCAGAGCGCCAGCTTCTCCGGACCGGTGGGCAGCCCGGTCGGTGGGCAGCCGTTCCGCGACGACCTGCTGGTCGCCAGCGAGGAGCCGGAGTTCTGCGGCTACACCCCACTCTACGGCCACATCGAGGCCCGCGCCCGCGGCGTGCTCTCCCCGCGTTCCATGATGGCCTTCTGGCTCTCCGGCATCGAGCACAAGCCGCAGCAGTCGGGCGAGATCTGCGTGATGGAGATCTTCGGCGACGCGGTCCGGCCGGGCTCGGCCGACGTCGGCGTCGGCCTGCACAAATTCCGCGACCCCGGCCTGATCGAGCAGTGGTCCACGGTGCCCCTGGAGATCGACGTCGCCGACTTCCACACCTACGCGGTCGACTGGCGGCCCGGGTCGCTGGTGTTCACCGTGGACGGTGCCGAGGTGCGGCGGATCGGCCAGTCCCCGAACTACCCGGTCCAGCTCATGCTCGCCGTCTTCGACTTTCCCGGCAAGGCCACCGGCGTGGACGAGGTCCCGGTGCCCGAGCTGATCGTCTCCCACGTCCTCGGCCGCGCCCTCAGCTGAGCCCCTGTCAGAGGGGCGCCCGCTCGATGGGGCAGCTCATGCAGCGGGGACCGCCGCGGCCCGAGCCCAGCTCCGAGCCGCTGATCGCGATCACCTCGATGCCCGCCCGCTCAAGCTGCGCGTTCGTCTCGACGTTGCGCTCGTAGGCCACGCAGAGCCGGGGCGCGATCGCCAGCGTGTTGTTGCCGTCGTCCCACTGCTCGCGCTCGGCGGTGACCGGGTCCAGCCCGGTGTCGATGATGCGGAGCCGGTCGATGCCCATCGCCTCGGCGGCCGCGTCCAGGAACGGCCGGGACGGGCCGACCACCGGCTCGCCGTCGAAGCCGGCGGTCACCGGGTAGGCCCGCAGGGTGTCGGCGATGTTGGGATACATCACCACGGCGTCGACGTCGACCATCGTGCACACCGTGTCGAGATGCATGGTGGCGCGTTCCTGGGCGATCGGCACCGCCAGGATCGTGTGGGCGAGCCCGGCGGCGAAGACCCGGCGGGCGAGTCGCTCGGCACCGGCCGGGGTGGTGCGCTCGCCGACACCGATCGCCAGCACGTTCGGGGCCAGCAGCAGCACGTCGCCGCCCTCGACGTGTTCGAGGTCGCGCAGGGCCGCCGCGAAGCCGTCGTGCTCCTCCTGCGCCCGGCCCACCCAGGGGATGCCGTCGAACAGCAGGGAGTCGTTGTTGCGGGGGCCAGTCTCGCGAGCTCGGCGCCGGGCCGGTGCAGCATGACTATGGCGAGCACCCTATTAGGGCCACAAGCATCTCAACGGATTGCATAGTTCTGTGACTTGGAGCGCAGGAATTTGAGACAGCGCTGCGCGATCAAGGTAGTAAGGCTAACTTGGCGGGGACGTTTCGGATTCCCGGGGAGCCCTAGGTCGCGTGATGCACCATACGGAAAAAGTAGTTGTGCGCGAATGCGGCATTCATCCCCACTCATTCCATCTTCTGTCCGGCTCGATCGTCTGCCTAGGGACCAGGTCCAACACTTACTGTAGTGGAAAGAGAGCCCGATGGACCTTTTGCCGGAGGTTGCAGTGACCGTCTTCCCGCCGGTCATCTGCGCTCTCACGGCAGAACGGCACCCGTTAGCCCACGGGTGCCGTTCCAGTGATCCCTCGCGCAGCCCACGTAAGCCCACAGGAGGTATCAGCTTGACCGTAACAAGGCAAAGGCGAACGCACAAAGAGTCGCGACGGTCGCTTCAGTCTGCGACGGAGTGGATGAATGCGGCGCAAGGGCTGCTCTACGGCCTCGCGGCTTTGATCATGGCAGTGACCGCCTTTATCGTTCAAGTCTTCCAAGACTGACGATTGGGGCCGGCGCCGTAGGCGCCGGCCCCACGTGTGGCCTTGCCCCGACCAGCACCGACGGCACCCGTCAACCTGCCGTCATGGCGGTGCGAGTCGCGCAGCAGCGCACCTTTCAGGCGCTCGACCGTCAGGCGCCGTACCGGCGAGATCGGGGACCGCAGCGCGTTCGCGGCGCGTTGGTGCTGGACGAGTCGGGCGCTTACGCGTCACCTTGTCACCGGCGCGGTCACCTTCGACACGGGCTGGGTGGCGGCCATGGTCGAGGTAGAAGCGTCCAGCCGGCGTGACGTCGGCGAACCACCGGCCGTGCCGCTTGGACGCGGTCACGAGCCGTCGCCCCTGCAACGCCACGGCGGCCGTCTTGTAGGTGAAGTCGAGCATCACACCGTCGGGGCAGCCCGCCGCGATCCACCGCAGCACCTCCAGTTGCCGGGAATTTAGAACGGCGGCAACCTCAACCATGACTCTGTTCTAGCGCACCCGGATCCGGTTGTCCCGCGACGGTGTGAGCTCAGGAGCCAGACGCGTTTCTGGCCGCCTCACCCTTGGTCGCGGGCCGGTGTGCTGCTGCCGTACTTGTAGAAGCGGCTTCGCTCCGCCGCCGGGGCAACCTGCTGCTGGAAGACCCGCCGGGCAGTAAGCAGGTCGAAAGAGCTCTGACCTGACGCGAGACTCAACGCCGTGTCCAGTGGCAGGTGCAGTAGTTCTCCCTGCCAGGCCAGGTAGATGCCGATCGACCGGATCGCGAAGCGGTCCTCGACATCACACATCACGTAGCCCAGAAGCTGGTCGACAAAGGCACCCATCGACGGCGCCGGCTCCAGATAGGTCTTGACGTCGACCAAGGTGCCGCCGAGGACGAGATCACCGATCGCGAACGCCTCATCGAAGACCGGGCGGATGACCCGCGGGCCGCCGAGCCGCGCCATGGCTGGATGACCGCGGGTGACATAGGTGTGCCACAGCGTCTCCAACGCCTCTACGACGTCAGGACTTGGGCCCTGGTTCCCGAGCATGGTCAGCCATAGGTGGTAGGACCGCCGCCACTGTTCAGCGTCTGGGGCCTTCAGCCCTCGTAGAATGCCGGCGTACTGGCA